>JADLDZ010000229.1 GCA_020846375.1 Nitrospirales bacterium
AGAACCTCCGGGAGGCGAGAGAGATCGAGGTTCGCATGGAAGGAGCGGAGATACAGAGCTGGTATCCACCGGTGGTCAGAATGCCGTTCAATAAAGGGATCTCCTTTGAGAGCGGGAAGTTCAGCGGGGTGGAGCCCGGCAGGAGGATACCGGTGTATGTTGTCTTCGACGACGACGGGAGAGACAGGAAGATCGAGGTTATCGATTCTGCGGACGGTTTCGTTATCCGGACCATCGAGGTCCTGAGGGGGAAAGACGATGAAAAACACCGGCACTGAAAAGCGCCTGTTCAAAACGAGATATCTGACGATATTCATCGGGATGCTCCTCTTCCTGCCGCCCTTTGCGGTGCTGCCCCAGACTGCCGGAGAGGTCAACCTGTGCGGAGCAGCCTGTCCGAGAATGTTCTTCATTCTCTCACCGGCAGGAGTCCTGGCAGGGCTCGGGAACAACATGCAGGCCATGTGGTTCGGCGCCTCCCTCGTCGGCCTGATCCTGCTCACCACCTTCTTTTGGGGAAGGCTGTGGTGCAGCCACTTCTGCCCCATAGGCGGGACAACAGAGCTCGTGAGCCACGCCATCCCCGAAAGACTCAAAACGGGCTTCTCCTTCATACACGCACCTGCTTTCAGGTATTGCTATCTTCTTGTTTTCGTTGCAGGAGCACTGATCGGAATCGGGAGTATTGCCTGCAAACTCTGTAATTTCAGGGTAATCCCTTTCCTGGCGGGATCACCGTTTGTGCCTTCCTATCGCACCTACCTCCTGTCGTCGGTCGGCCTGGCAGGGATCGCAACGGTCTCTCTGACGGGTTTCTTTGCACGGGGCGGAAGGGCCTACTGCAACCTCCTTTGCCCTGTGGGCGCCCTTGACAGCATCGTGAATTACCTGGGCGGGAAGATCGGCTTTACCCGCAAGGTGAGGACAGACCTGGCGAAGTGCAGCGGATGCGGCTCCTGTATCAACGAATGCATGGTCTGGGCGCTGGAGCGTACCCGGAACGGGAAGATAAAGAGAGACCAGGCCTCCTGCATGTCCTGCAGGGAGTGCATAAAGGCCTGCCCCCGGGAGGCGATACGGTATGGAAGACGTTAAAACCAAGCTGCTCTGCGGCGCAGTGAGCAGTGCGGGCGGCCTGTGGGGGATGGCATCCCTCCCGCACTGTGCGGGCGGTTCCTGTCCCTCCTGTTTCGGGTGTGCAGGGGCGGGCATCGCGCTTCTCCTTCTTGTCCTGGTACAGAAAATCAGAAGAGCAGGCCTGCAGGAGGAGAGGAAGGCATGACCCCGCCTTTCAAAGCGCTTCCGCTCTCTCTGGCCCTGCATGCCGTTCTTATCGTCGTCTTCTCTGCGGCTGGCCGTTTTGTCCTGTCCGAGCGGACACCGATGGTGATCGATTTCCGCCTTGTGGACGACGCATACAGGAAAACAGAGGCGGTACCGTCTGCGCCCATAAAGCCTCCAGGGGAGAAAAGCCCCGGAGAGGGAAAGAGGACGATACGGGAGCTGCAGGAGAAGCATCCTCTTCCCCCATCCCTGCAGGCGCACGCTGCAGCGGAAGCCCGTATGCACCCGGCACCGGAGGAGGAGAGGATTCCCCCCGTTTCCGCGCCCGCTCCGGTGCCGGGGGGGGCTTCCTCTCCCTCAAAGCATGCCGCGGCAACCACAGAGGGCCGGGAGGCGGATACTCCCCCTGCACGGGGAAGCGCTGCCAGCGCGGCGAAAAGGGCTCCTGCGGAGTGGAACGGAGCCGGAGGAAGAGAGGCGGAAGGCGCGCCGGAGGGCATGAGGAAGCGCTATCTCAGGGAGCAGTTTGCCTCCATAAGGGACCGCGTGATGAGAGGCCTTTCCTATCCCCTTGTGGCAAGGAGGAAGGGATGGGAGGGGAAAGTCCTCCTCTCCTTTACCGTTGCGGGAGACGGTTCCATCGGCGCCATAAAGATCGTACAGAGCTCGGGCAGGGAAATCCTGGACCAGGGTGCGGTGGAGGCGGTACGGAAGGCTGCTCCCTTCCCCCGGCCCCCGGTGGAGGCAGAGGTGATCCTGCCGGTGGTGTACCAACTCCGGGAGTGAGAGGGGATGTCCGTCCGGCTACCCTCTTATCCCATTTGACAAAAGCCGTGCGGTGGTCTTACAGTGGAGAAACCATGGCGGTATCAGCACGAGAAAAAACAGCACTACCGGTGAAGAGGCCGTTCGCTCCCTTTCTTTGCCTCCTCGCACTCCTCGTCTCCTGTTCCGGACAGGCCGCATACCCTTCCGCCCCGATGGCGGGGTCTGAAGTGATCATCGATGCCGCATCCCTTCTGCCCGATACTCCTCGTTTTTTCACCTACCACTCCCAGGGGAAAAGCATCAATTTCTTTGTCGTCAGGTACGGGGGAAAGATGCTCTCTTTTCTCGATGCCTGTGTTACCTGTTACCGGTCGAAACAGGGATACCGCTTTGGTGACGGGAGCCTCACCTGCAGAGATTGCGGAAAAGCCTATTCCCTGTCCGAGATGGAGACGGGGCTCGGGGGGTGTTTCCCGATAAAGATCAAGGGAGTCCCGAAGGAGGGGAAATATCATATTCCACGGGCATCCCTCGATGAGGCTGCAGCCGTTTTCTGAAAGTAGCAGGCTGCACCATCCTTTTTTGACCGACCTTCCGGAAACATGATAGAGTAGGTGCCATGGATCCTGTCACGCACGCTCTTTCGGGCCTCGTTTTCCGGCAGTTGGGGTTCAGGGGTAAGGCTGCACTGTTTGTCCTCGTCTTTTCCGCTGTCGCCCCTGATTTCGATTATGTTACCCGCCTCTGGGGCGCCGATGCCTTCCTCCACTATCATCGGGGGATTACCCATGGCATTTTGGCCCTGGGGATCTTTTCCCTTGCAATGGGACTCCTCTTCCGCAGGCGAGGAGGCTTCTTCTACAACGCATTCCTCTCTTTCCTGGGATATTCTTCGCATCTCCTCCTGGACCTCATGGACCAATACGGTACCCGGATTCTTGCGCCACTGGACCTCAACCGGTATTCCCTCGACCTCACTTTTATCATCGACCCGTATATCAGCCTCATCCTGCTGATTGCAATCCTTCTGGGAAGGGCAGGCAGAAGGCGCCCTGGCCTCATCGCCGCCGGTGCTCTCCTGCTCATTGTTCTGTACCTGGGCGGCAGATATTCCCTGCAGGGGCAGGCGCGGCAGTTCCTTAAGACGAAGATCGATGCCCATACCTACCAGGTGTATCCACTCCCCAACGGGCTTTTCCGCTGGTGGTTCGTGGTGCGGTCCGGGGATGAGCTCACCACCGGGTTTGTCGACCTCCTCCTGCAAAAGATATGCGTTTATGAGAGGTACCGGCTGCAGATGAACGATCCTGCCGTGATCGAATCAAAGAAAAGCCGGGTGGTGCAGCGCTTCCTCGATTTTGCCGTGGCCCCTTATGCCGAAGTAAAAAGAGGAGCCGGAAAGACGGTGGTTACCTGGCGGGAATTGTCCTATTCCTTCCTGCCCGGGGACCGGTTTATCGCCGAAGTGGTGATGGACGCAAGGGGGAAGATCATTCGTGCGGCGTTCAGGATGTGAGATGAGGGTGTGCGAAATATTTGCGGGCATCCAGGGGGAATCTTCCCATGCAGGGCTTCCATGCGTTTTCGTGCGCCTGACCGGCTGCAATCTCCGGTGCATCTGGTGTGATACCACGTATGCCTACGAGGAAGGCAGGGAGATGTCGCGGGAGGAAGTCCTTGCACGGGTGGGCGAGTTCGGAATCGGACTGGTGGAGCTGACCGGCGGGGAGCCCCTTCTGCAGGGGGAGGCATTCCCTCTGGCCTCGGAGCTCCTCGACGAGGGATACACCGTCCTCATCGAAACGAACGGCAGTGTGAGCATCCGGGAGGTGGACCCGCGGGCAGTGGTGATCATGGACATCAAGACCCCGAAGAGCGGGATGTTCTCCCGGATGGACCTGGGGAACCTGGAGCATCTCAAACCCGCCGATGAAGTGAAATTCGTCGTGATGGACCGGGAGGAGTACGAGTGGGTAAAAG
>JADLDZ010000230.1 GCA_020846375.1 Nitrospirales bacterium
AGTAACCCCATGGGAGTCCTCCACTGGAGCGGAGTGAGCGGGTGGTTTTTTTTACTCGCGCCGGCTGTGGTGCTTCTGTGGGTTGCCGGTTTTCTCTCCCTTGTCGCCAGAGTGGGAAGGGGGGTTCGCCGTGGAGGCCCGGGGAGGAAGGTGCTGCTCCTGCTCTTTCTCTCTGCGGTGACCGTCGGTTTCCTTTACACTTTGCTTCCCGTCAGTGGAAATGAGGAGGGGGTCTCCGCCGCGCGGATCGGGGTTCTCTACTTCTTCCTCTGGTTCGTCAACCCGCTCCTCTGCCTGGCGGGACTGGCGCAGCTCGTACGGAAGATACGCGGGAAAGCAGGGGGATCGTGCGACTCCCCTTTTGACAGGAACCGAAGGAGGCTGCTGCACGACGCAGCCCTCGTTTCCTCGACGGTCTTCTTCGACGCGGGGCTGTTCGTCAGGCCCCTGCTCCTGCCGGAAAAGCGGCTCAGGGTACGGCAGTATTCCGTTGCTCTCCCGGCGCCCTCCCCCCTGACCGCCGCCTTCATCTCCGACCTGCACGCAGGACACTTCCTCTCCCAGTCCGTCCTGGAAGAGATCGTGGCGGAGACCCGGAAGCACGCCCCGGGCTGCTTCCTCGTGGGAGGCGACTGGGTGGACCACCGGTGGCGGGACCTCAGGGATATTGAATGGTTTATCAAGGAAATACAATCACTCTGCCCCATTATGGGCGTCCTGGGCAACCACGATATCCTGAGCAACGGGGAGGGGGTCTCCTCCCTTCTCAAAGAATGGGGAGTGACGGTTCTGCGGGACAGTGTGGGCCGCCTCCCTAACGGAACCCCCCTGGCAGGGGCCAGGGATCTGGATCGTGAGGGGGGAAGATGCCCCTCCCTAGGCACTCTGGGACCGGGGGAAAGAGCCATTCTGCTGACACACAACCCCGATCTGACGTTCACCCTGGGAGAGGAGCCGAAGAAGCGGCTCGCCCTCGTCCTCGCCGGACATACCCATGGGGGGCAGGTCCGCATCCCCGGCATCGGTCCTCTGGTGAACCAGGCGGATATGAGCTTTCAGCCCGGCATAACCCTGCCCGGCGCAGGAACCCCCCCGGTCCTGCTCACCTCGGGGGTCGGGTATGTGGGGCTCCCCCTGCGCATCGGGTGCGACCCGGAAATGGTGCTCCTTCATATCACGTAGATCAGATCTCTCTTAATCGTTGAAGGTGGGGCGGGGGTAGAGCCCGGCGGCCTTGACGATCTCCGGCATGGCGCTCTCCCATTCGATGGCCTGTATGTGCACGCCCTTGATACCGGGGATTTCGAGCACCTGCCGGATCAGCTCCACCGCGATCCTGATTCCCTCGGCCTCCTGCAGTTCCTTCGCCTTTTTCTTGTCGTCTCCTGCCGCGTCCCTGGCTTTCATCATTCTCTGGATCAGGGCGGGGGGGACGCTCACTCCCGCCACCGAGGCGTCCATGTACTTGAGCATCATCGCGCTCCTTGGCACGATGATACCGCCCAGGATCGCCGTCCGCTCATGCACGCCGAGGTTCCTGACCACTTCCATCTGCTTCCGGAACATCTCGATATCGTAAATGCCCTGGGTCTGGATGAAGTCTGCCCCCGCGTCCACCTTCTTCTTCAGGCGGTAGGGGCGGTAATCCATCGGGTCACCGCCGGGGGTGAAGGCAGCGCCGATGAAGAGCTTCGGGGGTACTTCCAGCTTGTCGCCGCCTTCCTGGAGGCTCTCGTCGCGCATTTTTTTGAGGATGCCGACGAGCTGGATGGAGTCCACGTCATAGACGTTCTTTGCGCCCGGATGGCCCTTGAGCCGCCCCGCGGCGCTGAAGGACTGGTGGTCTCCCGCGATGCAGAGACAGTTCTTGAGCCCGAGCGCCGCGGCGCCGAGGATGTCCGCCTGGATGGCGATGCGGTTGCGGTCCCTGCAGGTCATCTGCATGACCGGCTCAAGCCCTGCCTGCAGCGCCAGCACCGCGGCGGCGATGCTCGAAATACGCACCACCGCGGTCTGACAGTCGGTGATGTTCGCCGCATCGCAGTAGCCCTTCAGCATGCCGGCTTTCTTTATCACTTCATGGGGGTCAGCGCTCATCGGAGGACCCAGTTCGGCCGTGACGGCCGGTTTTCCGCTCGCGATGACCCTCTCAAGATTGCTTCCGCTTTTCATTTATCTGTTCCTCCTGCCTGCGATTCTTGCTTCTCGTCCTGCTCTTCGAGGTCCCGGATATGCTCGAGCACGACCCTGCGGGGGCCTCCGTACAGGCCGGTGGACCAGTTCCGCGGAGGCTGGACCTCGTATAGCTTGTCGAGGGTGCCGAGCTGCTTCATCCTCTCCACGATCAGGTACCAGGCGCAGTCCACCTCCGGACTGATCTCGCATTTGCCCTTGTTCGTGCCGCCGCACGGTCCGTTCATGAGGGACTTGGAGCAGCGGGCCACGGGACAGATCCCGCCGGTCAGATGGAGAATGCATTTCCCGCACCCGGCGCACAGCTCCGTAAAGACCCCTGCCTGGGGCACCGCACCGAAGAACCCGGTATCGATCCCGGGGTAGACCGGTATCGTGCCGATCCTCTCGGAGAGGAAGTTGACCCCCACCCCGCAGGCGGTGGAAAGCACCAGGTCGTAGGTCCTGACCTTCTCCATGACCGGGGTGAAGTACTCAGGCTCGCAATGCCTCTCCACCGCCAGGTGGTCCACCTCCATGGCGACGCCTTCCTGCGCGGCCTTCATCCTGATCAGGGAGGCGAGGATCTCCGCCTCCTTGCCGCCGCCCGCATGACAGATGGCGACACACGTATTGCATCCGAATACCAAGACCTTTTTGAAACTCCTGACCATCTCCCATACTTCATCGAATGGCTTCTGCTCGCCTACTATCATCGCTGCTCACTCCTTTTCGTCCCGCCGCTCGTGCAGACGGCAACCTGCATCGGTGAGGGGCCGAGGGTCCGGATCTTTTCGGTGAACTGGGTACAGATCTCCGCCCACCGCGGTCCCATCGCCGCCGAGAGGTTGAACATCTCCAGGCGAGCAGGATCAATGCCCACCGTGGACAAAAGTTTTTTTATGTACTGGATTCTCCGTGCCGCGAATGAATTACCTTCCAGGTAATGACATTGTCCCTTCAGTCAGCCGGCGACAAATACGCCGTCCACGCCCTTTTCAAAAGCCCGCAGGACGTAGATATGGTCCAGCTTGCCGGTGCACGGAAGCCGGACGACCTTCACGTTTGACGGGTAGGAGAGCCTCATGACCCCTGCCAGGTCCGCTGCGGCGAATGCGCAGTAGTGGCAGGCAAAGGCCAGTATGTTGGGCTCCCAGCCCGGCGGTGCCTCGTGCGGCTTCTCCACGGGGGAAACCGCGTCCGATGCAGCCGACTCCGCAAGTTTATCCATTACGCACTCCTCCTCTCTGCTCCTTCAAAAATATGCTCCTCATGGCGATCACCTTACCCCCCGATCACTCCCGGCTCTTCGCACTCCACCGCGGCGTCGATCATGGCGAGGATCTGGTCATCCCGGAAATTGTTCACCTGGAATGCCTTTGCCGGGCAGATGCCCGCGCAGATGCCGCACCCCATGCACTTGACTTCGTTGTGGGCGACCTTGCCGTCTTCGCCGATATAGGGCGAATCGAAGGGGCAGACCCTGAAGCAGCTCAGGCAGGACATGCAGAGATCCCTCCGGTGCTTGGCGATGATGCCGGAGACCGCCAGCCGCTCATGGGAGAGGATCACCCCCGCGCGGCCCGCTGAGGCCAGTGCCTGGGTGATGGTCTCGTCGAGGTTCTTGGGTGCGTGGGCAAGGCCGGAAACGAAGACCCCCTCGCTGGGGAAGTCCACCGGCCGGAGCTTCACGTGGGCCTCGAGGAAATAGCCGTCGGGGTTGCGGGTTACCTTGTACATCTCGCCCACCCGGTCGGTCGTGGGATGGGGCCGGAGGCCGGTGGAAAGGACGAGCCAGTCCGCGTTCAGCGTCAGCTCACTATTCAGCATATAGTCCCATGCGGTGACCCGAATTGTGTCGTTTGTCTTTTCGACCGCGGGCTTCCGGTCCACCTCATACCGGATGAAGAGCACCCCCCGATCGCGCGCCTCCTTGTAGTAGTCTTCGCGCAGCCCGTAGGTCCGGATGTCCCGGTAGAGGATCGCCACCTGGGCGTTGGGGTTCCTCTCTTTTATGGCGATCGCGTTCTTGATGGCGTCCTGGCAGCAGACCCGGGAGCAGTACTGGTTCGGCTCCTCTCGGGAGCCCACGCACTGTATCATGACGAAGCTCTCGTCCGCCTTCGGCTGCTCTCCCCCTGCGAGCCTCTTTTCGAGCTCCCGCTGGGTGACCACCCTCTCGCTTTCGCCGTAGAGGTACTCGGAAGGCCTGTATTCCACACCGCCGGTGGCGATGATGATCGCCCCATGCTCGAGCGCTGCGCCGCTGCTGAGAGAGGTCTTGAAGTTCCCGACGAAGCCCTCGGTCTTCGCCACCTCGGTTCCGGTATGGACCGTGATCCGGGGATGGGCCTGCACCGCGGCGATCCGGGATTCCAGGAACTCCTGGACATCGCTCCCATCGAGGGTGCGGTGGAGGTTCCGGACCAGTCCGCCCAGCTCGCTCTCCCTCTCCACGATATGCACCTGGAAGCCCTGTTCGGCAAGAGAGAGGGCCGCCGTCATCCCGGCGATGCCGCCTCCGATGACCATGCAGGCGGGGGTGACCCCCACCGTGTCAGTAGAGATGGGCTGCTGGAGCCGGGATTTCGCCACCGACATCCTGACGATCTGCTTGGCCTTTTTGGTGGCCTCCTCCTTCTTGCCCATGTGGCACCAGGAGCACTGCTCGCGGATGTCCGCCAGGTCGAAGAGGTACTTGTTCAGCCCCGCCTCGCGGATCGTCTCCTGGAACAGGGGCTCATGGGTCCTGGGGGTGCAGGAAGCGATCACCACCCGGTTCAGCTTCTGATCGTGGATGGTCTGCTTGATCACGTCCTGGTTGTCCTGGGCGCAGGCGTAGATGGTGTTGGTGGCATAGACCACGCCGGGGAGCTTCTTCGCCTCTTCCACCACCTCGTCGACCTTGACAGTGGAGGCGATGTTGGTGCCGCAGTGGCAGACAAAGACGCCGATGCGCGCGTCCTCGCCGGCCAGGTCCCTTTCCGGGGGGAGCTCCTTCGAGGCGGTTTCGGTGCCACGGGCCTCTCCCAGGAGGGCCATCGCCTCTCCGGCGACCGCGCTCCCCTGCATGACGGTTTCGGGGATGTCCTTCGGACCCTGGTAGGTACCGGTGATGTAGATACCCTCCCTGCTCGTCCGGACAGGCAGGAGCGGCGAGGTCATAGGGAAGCGGTAGGGGGTGGTCTCGATGCCGAAGGTCTGCGCGAACTCCACCGCGTTCTTGTGCGGCTCCAGGCCGACGGACAGGACCACCATATCGAAGGTCTCGTCCACCAGCTTGCCGTCCTCGGAGGCGTACCGGAGGACAAGGTCCCCTGCGCCGGGCTCCTCCCGGACCGCGGAGATCATGGCGCGCTGATACCGTACACCGTAGTCCTTTTTGGCGCGCTCCACGTACTTGTCGAAATCCTTGCCGAAGGCCCTCATCTCCATATAGAAGATGGTGGGTTCGATGTTCTTGTCGTGCTCCTTGGCGATGATGGCCTGCTTGGTGGCGTACATGCAGCAGACGGAGGAGCACCAGGGGTTGGCGTTATGGCTGTCCCGGGAGCCGACGCACTGGATCCAGGCCACCTTGCGGGGATGCTTCTCGTCGGAGGGGCGCTTCACCTCGCCCTTGTACGGGCCGGAAGCGGAGAGGACGCGCTCGAACTGAATGGAGGTGACCACGTTGGGCCAGCGCCCCAGCCCCAGCTCTCCCCGCACCCGGGCGTCGTAGCGGTCCAGGCCGGGCCCGAGGATGATGGCGCCGACCGTGAGCTCTATTTCCCTGCCCTTGTCTTCATAGTTGATGGCCCCCGCCTTGCAGACCTTCTGGCAGCTCTTGCAGACGCCTTTGGTGAGGTAGAGGCACTGGCTTGCGTCAATGGCACGGGTGTTGGGTACTGCCTGGGCGAAGAGGGCGTAGATCGCCTTCCGCGTGGAGAGCCCCTGCTCGAACTCGCTCGTCACTTTCCTAGGGCACTTCGCCTCGCAGTCCGCGCAGCCCGTACATTTGTCCGGATCCACATACCGGGGCGCCAGCCTGACCCGCACCTTGAAGTCTCCCGGCTTCCCCTCCACGGACACCACTTCGGCCAGCGTATGGATGTCGATATTCAGATGCCGGCCCACCTCGACCATTTTCGGCGAGATCATGCACATGGCGCAGTCGCCGGTGGGGAAGGTCTTGTCCAGCATGACCATGGTGCCGCCGACGGCAGGGTCCTTCTGGACCATATGCACCTTGAATCCGCCGTCCGCGAGGTCGAGGGCCGCCTGCATGGCCCCGATACCACCCCCGACGACCAGGACGGAACCGTGCTTATCAGAGGAAGAAGTTTTTTCGCTCATAGCAGTTTCAACTCCTTTAAAAGTCCCATGGCATCCACAAAATGCCTGTCGACCTGCATCTCCTGCGGGCTGAGGCCCAGGGAGACGCCGATCAGCTCGGTGATGAAGTAGACAGGCAGGCGCTGCGGTATCCCGTATTTGTCGCCCACCTGATCCTGGTAGGCGTCCATGTTGAACTGGCACATGGGGCAGGTGGTGACAAAACAGTTGGCCCCCCGGGCCACTGCGTCCTTCAGGATCTTCGACATGAGGAAAAGAGAGGTGTCGGTGTCGTTGACCGAAGCGGCGGCGCCGCAGCAATCCGTCTTATATGCCCAGTCGAGGGGCTGGGCTCCCAGCGCCTTGCAGACGGTCTCCATTCCCTGGGGGTTCTCGACGTTGTCGGGCACTTCCATATCACAGGGAAAGCGGGTCAGCAGGCAGCCGTAGTAGCAGACAGGCTTGAGCCCTTCCAGCTTCGTCTCCACTTTTCCCGCCAACTCGCCGGAGCGGACCCTGGGCAGGAGCACTTCGAGGATGCTCCGTATCTTTATCGAACCGCTCACCTTCTTTTCGAGCTCCGCATTGATAATGCTCCTGAGCTCGGGGTCTTCCGCGAGCCGCCTCTGGGATACCAGCATCCTGCTCAGGCAGGACGAGCAGGGGATGACGATTTCGGGATACCCGCTGGCGTCCGCGATGCCCAGGTTGCGGGCGGGGAGGGCGACGGCGAGGAAGTCGTTCGTCTTGCTGGCGGAGGTGGCCCCGCAACAGTTCCAGTCCTCGATCTCTTTCAATTCGAGTCCCAGCTTCCCGAGCACCAGCCTGCTCTGGATATCGTAGAGCTCGGAAGAGGCATGCAATGTACATCCGGGATAATACGCTATTTCCATGATAAACCCCTGCTTTTCAGCCGGGTGCGGGCCGCTTCAGCAGCCCGTCACCTTTATTTCCGTGGACTTTTTATAAAGACTTTTGACTTCAGAGAGCTTTCTGACCTTTTCCAGGCGGAAATGCATTCTCCGTGTCTTCATCATGGAGAGCCCCAGCCGGGCAGTGCTCCTCATCTCGTCAAAAATAGCCTTCCATCCGCCCCGCCTGAGCTCCTGGGCGGTGTTTCCCATCTCGTAGAGGCCCATGAACTCCACCTCGTTGAAGCGTCCGAAGTGGGAGGCGGCTTTCATGAAGGCGCCGTGGAAAGAGGCGACCTTCGGGAGCAGCGGTTCGGCATGGGCCTCCTTGGCCATATGCTTGAGCGCCTCGTTGATCCGCGCGGTCTGGATGTTGTTCGGGCAGCGCGTGCCGCAGGTGTAGCAGGCGACGCATTTCCAGACGAGGAGGTTGTTGCGGGCTTTTTCCGTGTCGCCGAGCAGGATCATCCGGATCAGCCGGTCCGGGGTCACCCCGTCCGTCTCGTCCCCCACCGGGCATCCGGCAGCGCAGCGGCGGCACTGGTAGCAGGCAAGGAGGTTCTGGCCCGACCGCTCCATGATCTCCTGCAGCAGCGGCTTTGCGCGCCCGGCTTCGTACTGCATAGCTGTC
>JADLDZ010000231.1 GCA_020846375.1 Nitrospirales bacterium
AAAGCCTGATATCCTGCTGCTGGACGAGCCCACCAACCACCTCGACGCCGAGACGGTCGCGTGGCTGGAGCATCATCTGCAAGGGTATGCGGGAACGGTTATAGCCGTGACACACGACCGCTATTTCCTCGACAATGCCGCGGGCTGGATCCTGGAGCTCGACAGGGGGCAGGGGATTCCCTGGAAAGGCAACTATTCTTCCTGGCTCGAGCAGAAGAAGAACCGGCTGCAGCAGGAGGAAAAAACTGAAAGCGAACGGCAGAAGACGCTGCAGCGCGAGTTGGAGTGGATCAACATGTCCCCGAAGGGACGCCACGCGAAATCGAAGGCGCGCATCAACTCTTACGAGTCCCTGCTCAGCCAGGACACGGAGAAACAGGCAAAAGACATGGAGCTTTACATCCCTCCGGGTCCCCGCTTGGGCGATGTGGTGATCCAGGCCGATGCGGTGAGCAAGACGTATGGAGACCGGATTCTTATGGAAGGCATGACCTTCTCGCTCCCCCCGGGGGGGATTGTGGGCGTCATCGGCCCCAACGGGGCGGGCAAAACCACGCTGTTCCGCATGATCACCGGGCAGGAAAGGCCTGATTCGGGGTCGTTCAGGACAGGGGATACGGTAAAGTTGGCATATGTCGATCAGAGCCGTGAATCGCTTGATCCTGACAAGACCCTATGGGAAATCATTTCAGGCGGTGAGGACGTTCTTCAGCTCGGGAAGAGACAAGTCAACTCAAGAGCGTATGTGGCGCGCTTCAATTTTTCGGGGGGTGATCAGCAGAAAAAGGCGGGGATGCTGTCGGGAGGCGAGCGCAACCGCGTGCACCTGGCGCGTATGCTGAAGGAGGGAGCGAATGTCCTGCTGCTGGACGAACCTACCAATGACCTGGATGTCAACACGATGCGGGCACTGGAGGAAGCATTGGAGAGCTTCGCCGGTTGTGCCGTCGTTATCAGCCATGACCGCTGGTTCCTCGACCGCATCGCCACCCACATCCTCGCCTTCGAGGGAGAGAGCAAGGTCGTCTGGTTCGAGGGGAACTATTCCGAGTACGAGGCGGATCGAAAGGCAAGGCTCGGGGCTGCCGCCGATCAGCCCCACCGCATCAAGTACCGCCAGCTGACCAGGGGGTAAGCACCCTCTCCGCATCAGGGGGATGCCGGGGCTCTTTCCGCTCTCTTATCGCGATGCCTTCTCCGCTCGTGCCCTCCAGCGGTCGATGATCTCCATCGCGATCCTGACGAGATCCGGTATAGACCTCCGGACTGCAGGGGAAAGCTCGAGCCCGTGTCCGACAATCCCGGGCTCCACCCCGAGCAGGGTGATTTCCGGCTGCTCGCCGGGGGGAAGGCTCCATACCGCCTCCAGGAGGGCAGCCTGGTGCAACGATCCCTGCATGCCGGCTCCATTGCCGGCGCGAAGGGGGAGGGAGTAGATCATTCCGGGAGTCCCTCCTTCCGGCATTGTATCGACGGCGAGGACCTTGTCGGCCCACGCAAAGAGACGGCATGCGTCGGAACCCGAGGTGCCGATCTCGCTGACAAGGATCTCGGCGGTATTCATCTTCTGCATTTCGCGTATCGCGTGAATCCCCACTCCGCCGTCCCTGAGCAGCACATTCCCGAACCCCGCCACGAGGACCCTGCAGGCGCTGCTTCTTCCTTCTTTCCTTCCGTTGCCATACATTTCCATGCTGCATCCGAGCCCCACGATAGTGAATACCGGGCGGCTGCTCTCCTTTTCATTCATCTGCTCTGTTCCCTGCATTTTTTCTTCAGGAGGGCAGGGATCTCTTCTCCTGATGCGCCCTTCCCCGGCATCGATGTCCACACATACCGTGCGGGAGAATTCCAGGTCTGCACAAAGCTCTTCATTGATCGCTTTTCTCAGCCGGCGGCCAGAATAGCAAATAGTGTTCCAGGTAAATACGTTGTTGAAAAGAAAGGAAAGTGCCTATGGCCGTCAGGGAGTATCCCGAATATTTGTATGGATTTTCAGGCAGGAAGCGGAGGGTTTCGGGGAAAGAGCAGGGGCTGCACGGCAGATTCCCGGGAATCTGCCGTGCAGCAAAAAGCATACAACAGTTCCTCCTCTTTCCCTTTTCGGACGCCGCCGGAACAGGGAAAGAAGCTCCAAAGCAGGGCAACAGAGAGGAAGAGAAAAGAGCCTCTCCGGGAGAGGAGTGAATGCCGTTATTTGCCTACCGCAACAAGCACCACGCCTAATTTCTGCTCAGTCTCTTTCAGTTGGCTGATTTCCGTCTCCGAAAGTTTTGCCGGAGCGACATCCTGACACGTATAGGCCACAAGGGTCTTGCCTATCTTCTGTTCAAGCGACTGCACCTCTTTGAGCTTGCTTCCGTCAAGCTGGGGAATCGTGCACATCATCATGGTCTCCTCCTTTTCTTTCGTTGGGTGGATTTTTCTTACTTAAATAGTCGCACTATTCCTCTCCGCTGTCAATGCCCGGAGCAAACGGCCTCTTGCGTCCCTCTCCCGGCATGGTATACTTGTGTAGTATCTTCACGCCCTTACGATTCTACATGGGTAGTGGAAAGGGGAAGTTGCGCTATGGGAAAATGGAACATCGACTCGGACCATTCGGTTGCCGCCTTTGCCGTACGGCATATGATGATCGCTATGGTACGCGGCCAGTTCAATAAGCTGAGCGGCAGTATCTACTTTGATCCGGACGATGCGGCGCGGTCTTCCGTTGAAGTGGAGATAGAGGCGGCAAGCATTACCACCGGGATTTTGAAGCGTGACGACCATCTGCGCAGCCCCGACTTCTTCGATGTGGAGAAATACCCGGCGATCGTCTTCAGGAGCACTGCAGTGGAAGCCACCGGAGGCAACCGGGCCAGTGTCACCGGTGAACTGACCCTGCACGGGACTACGAGGACGATCACTTTTGATGCTGAATACTTCGGACCGGTAAAAGCCCCCTATGGAGACGAAATAAGCAGGGGATTTTCCGCTTCCACCCGCCTGAATCGTGAGGACTTCGGAATTCTCTGGAACGAAACCCTCGAAGCCGGAGGGGTCATGGTGGGGAACGAAGTGCAGATTTTCCTGGACATCGAAGCCGACCTCGCCGCTGACCAGCCATAGCCGTCCGGGCTGCGCAAGGCACCCTGCGTAAGGAGATGCCGGATGCCCCGGCCTTGCTTCGCTTCGGGGGCATCTCCAGAATATATTCCGCCGCAGTGTGCGGCGTTCCGGGGGAGAGGTGGTCAGGCTGACATATTATTTCAAAGAAGGGTGCTGCATCTGTGATACGACCGAGGAGATGCTGAACGGCCTCAGGGAAAAGCATGCCCTCGATATCAGAAAGATTTCCATCGAGTCCGATGACGAGCTCTATGAGTTGTACCGGTTCGACATCCCTGTCCTCGAGTTCAGGGACGGCTCGACGCTGCATGGGCGGATAAAAAAGAAAGACCTGCTCAGGAAGCTTGAAGAAAACAAGGAATGACGCCGTTTTCCCCAGGCTTCCCAGGAGGTTCCGGGCTGCCGGTCAGCCGCTCGTTTTCCCGCCTTTCGCGCTCCCTCAGAAATTCCGGTATCCCGGAAGCGTTATTTCCTGAGGTGTGATTCGATGTTGCGGCTGATCTTCCGGGAAAGGGCCTCGTCGCCGAAGGTGCCGAT
>JADLDZ010000232.1 GCA_020846375.1 Nitrospirales bacterium
CGCGCAAAATCGAGAATGGGCTTGTACAGGCGGTAATCGAAGGTCCATCGCTTGAAATATTCCGACTTCTTCAGGAACTCCTTCTCATCGATCTTTCCGGCTATATAGTCGTCCAGCACTTTCTGGCAGGGGGTCTGGAACATCTCCATCCCGATGGCCAGCTTCCTGTTCAGGCGGAAAAACCCCTTGATCACCTCCAGTTGGACGGCGTGATGGGAGAAGCGGTCGTGGTATTCCCCCACATACACGATCTTTTTCCCGGAAACGCCCTCGATGATCTCCGGAAGGGTCCTGACCGCCGAGGCCTCGACACCCGTGGTCTGCTCTCTGTTCCAGACCTTCAGCCCCCTCCTGCTCTCTTCGGTCTCCTTCTCCACGTTGCGTCCCCTGTCGAAGGTGAGAGAGCTGTATTTGCCGTAGTGGAATATCTTCCTGAAAGCGGCTTCGACTTCTTCCTTTGATTTTCCATGGAAAATACCCACCACCTTCTGCGGATTCCAGGGGTTCTCCTTCACCAAAACGGTAAAGCCTCCGGCAGGCCGGGGAAGAGAGCCGAAGAGTCTCGCTGCAAGGGGATTATCGCTCCCGAGGAGTGCCAGAGAGGAGGAATGCACCTCGGTATCGCGCAGGGAGGATGCCTCCCTGACGGTAGCACCCCTCTCCTTGAAAGCCTCTATCAGGGTGCTGTAGATCTCTCTTCCCTGTAGCGGAGGGACGACCACCAGCTTCTCCCCGCCGATAAGACGGGCAATCACGGCCGGCATCTCTCCTTCGGCCAACTTCCTCATCAGGTCATAGTCTTCATCCACCACGATCCTTTCGGGGAGGGCGGGGGGATGCAGCGTCCCGGTCATGCTCGCCTTGTCGAGCCGGACATTCATCTTTTCCGGCATATTTTCCGGCTTTTTTTCCGGGGACCCCTCCCGGTAGTGGAAGGTGACGGGGACATCCAGGGTGTAACCGTCCGGCTGCTCTCCCGCGCTGAAGCCGACTTCCACGCCGCCGCTGCCGCCGTAGCTCTGGCCGTCACCCTGGTTCACCGTAAAGCTGCCGAAAGAGATTTCCGGTATCCCCGCCCTCGTCACCCACTGCGTGAAAAACCACGCCAGATCCTTGCCCGAAGCCTTTTCAAAAGTCTTCCGGATATCCTCCCAGGAGGCCTTTTGGAAGAGATTCTCCCTGATAAATTCTCTCAATGAAGCGGAAAAAACATCCTCCCCCACGAGTTTTTTCAGCATATGGAACACCATCGCCGCCTTCCCGTACCCGATGGCCTTCGAGGCGAGATCCTCTCTTCCCATGAAGTCCTTCAACGGAAAATCACGCGCAGGGTCCACATAGCTCCCGTAATCGATCAACATCTGCTTCCTGTATTCCCATCCTCTGCCCTTCCGCTCCTCGTAGAAATGGTCCGCAACATAGGTGGTCAGCCCCTCGGCCCAGTTTCCTTTCTCATAATCGACATAGACGGAATTGCCGAACCACTGATGCGCAATCTCGTGTCCTAGGGAGGTCTCCACAATAAAGGGGAGCCTGACCACCTCCCTGCCCAGAAGGGTAAAAGTGGGCAGGGAATAGCCCGAAGGGAGAAAGTTTTCGACCACCGCAAACCTCTGGTACGGGTAGGCTCCGAACCGTTCCGCATAGAGGGTGAGGTACCTTTTCGCATAATCGAGGTATGTCCGGGCAAGCTCTCTTTCTTCGGGGAAGAAATAGGCGTACAACGCAATCCCGTTGAAATCCCGCTTCTGGACACTATACCTGTCCGAGGCGACAAAGCTGATGCCGTCGACGGGGTGAGGAAAAACAAAGGTGAACTCCGCGGTGTCTCCCTTTGCAGTCCTTTCAATCTCTTCCGCTTCCGACAGGGCGCTATAGCCCGCGGGGAGGGTTGCTCTGAGCTTATACACATTCAGCGAATCCATCCGGGGATACCAGGTGCCGGTCAGCGAAATCCCCTCCGGTCCGATGACGCTCGGGACGACCCCATAATTGGTGCCGCCATCCGCCTTACCGCCCCTGAAAGTTCCCTCGTATCTGATTTCGATGGGGCCGTCCCCGGGAGGCACGATCCTCACCGATCCATGCCGCATTTCATAGGGGACTTCCCGGCTGTTCTGGGAGACCCCGAGGATGGCAAGATCTCCCGTCTGCAGAAGTACTTCCCTCCCGGCCCGCACCCCAAAAGCCGCCCTGCCGTTTATCCGGGACTGGGGAACGTCAAAAGAGATCTGCAGGGAATATTCGGGCGTATCCGGAAGCTGTGGTTCCGCCAGGACCCTCCACGGCAGGAGCAGGAAGAGCAGCATAACGAAGAAGCGAGTGCGTGCCATTTCTTTAAATTATACACCAAAAGCTCCCCGGTGCATGCCCTGCTTCTCCTCTGAACAGACGCCTGACATGCATGCGCAGGAGTGCTGTTGCAATTAGGAACCATATGTTTTAATATTCCCCTTTATAGTGAGAGTTCGCGGCTGCCGCAAAGTACAGCGGCAGCGGTACAATACGGGAACGGAAAACAGGAGGGCAGGGAGGAATCACCATGTCGAAGGTCTTTTTCGCATCCGCAAGGGTTAAAAAATGGAAATACGAGGACAGCATGCCCGGGAAACTGGAGAGATTGCTGCAAGGAATGGACCTTTTCCGCTATTTTCCGCCCAAGGAATGGGTGGCGGTGAAGACTCACTTCGGCTCGGAAGGCTCCCACCGGATCGTCCGGCCCGTCTTCATCAGGAAGGTGGTGGAGTCACTGAAAAAAGCAGGGGCAAAACCCTTCATCACCGACACGGTGCGAATCAAGGGGCTCGATTACCTGGAAGTGGCAAACCAGCACGGACTGAATCACCTATCGATGGGAGCGCCGGTAGTCCTTGCCGACGGCCTGTACGGACATGACAATGTCATGGTAAAGGCGGGGGAAATCCTCGGAGAGATCGCCGTCGCCTCCCTGATCCATGATGTTCCCGCAATGGTCGTCTGTTCCCATGTGAAGGGGCACATCAACTCGGGATATGCGGGTGCTATCAAGAACATCGCTATGGGGATGGTCAGCGGAACCCACCGCCACTGTGGCTGGAAGTGCGGAAGGGGAGCCATGCATGCGGTGGGCGAGGGTGCGTTCGTGTGGGATAGTGAGAAGTGCGCCTTCTGCTTCCAGTGTGAGGAGGTCTGCCCCCTCGACTGCGTCAGCTTCGAGAATGACACCTTCACCGCCCAGGACGAGCAGTGCTGGAGATGCGGCCGCTGCACACGAGTCTGCCCCGAAGGTGCACTCACCCTCCCCGGAGATGACACTCTCTTCATGAAGTCCCTCGCAGAGGCTTCAAAGGCGGTATTGAGCACCTTCAAGCCCGGTAAAGTCATCTATATCAACTTCCTTACCGAGATACAGCCGGAATGCGACTGTATGCCTGCATCGGAAGTCCCTGTCATCCAGGATCTGGGGATTCTCGTTTCCGACGATATCGTGGCAATCGAACAGGCCTCCATCGACCTGCTCCGCAAGGCAAAACCGCTCCCGGCCTCCCTTGC
>JADLDZ010000233.1 GCA_020846375.1 Nitrospirales bacterium
AAAAGGGGATGATCAGACGATTGAATCATTCGGCTACCAGTGGTCACGGGTCCCTTCCTGGAACACTGCGGAAAAGAATGCCGAAGTAATTGATGATTGGGTGCTGCGTTGGTTCGGTTGGAATGATTTTGAGGGACTCAAGAGAGCGCTTGCGAAACACCGTCTTGTCCTCGACGTCGGCTCCGGACTCGGGCACGAGTTGCATAACTTTACAAGAGCGAATCCCGGAGCCGTTCTGGTAGGCCTGGAGCCGAGCAAGACAATAGATATTGCGTCATCCCTGCTTCACCGGCACCGGAATATCCTGCTGATCGAAGGTGATATCATGTCCCCTCCTTTTGCAGAGAACACCTTTGACCTGGTCTTCTCCAAGGGGGTGCTGCACCATACTCCCGATACCAGGAAGGCATTCCGCAATTGCGCCTCTCTCCTGCGGCAGGGGGGCGAAATCGCGGTGTATGTCTATAACAGGAAAGCTCCGCTCAGGGAGTTTACCGACGACTATCTGAGGAACTCCGTCACCTCCATGCCTGCTGATGAGGCATGGGAGACATGCAAAGGAATAACGGAGTTGGGAGAGAAGCTGTCCGGCCTCGACGCCGAAATAGAGATCGAGAGGGGGATTCCGCTCCTTGGGATAAAACCGGGAAGACATTCGCTTCAGAGGTTGATGTACTATACCATGATGAAAATGTTCTGGAACGAAGCATTGAGCTTCGAGGAGAACAACCTGGTGAACTTCGACTGGTATCATCCTTACTATGCGTGGCGGCATACTCCCGGAGAGATCAGGGAGTGGTGCCGTGAGCTCGGCCTGCACGTGGTATGGCTTAACGAGGAACCGAGCGGAATTGCCGTCCGTGCGATAAAGCAGTGACAGACCATTTCAGTTGCGGAGGAGATGCATCACATGTGCGGAATAGCAGGAATCTGGGGGAGAGGAAACATAAGGGTGATGACCCGCACCCTGGCGCACCGCGGTCCCGACGACGAGGGAATATATGAGGATACCGCCCGTGCGGTAAAGCTCGGGAACAGGCGGCTGAAGATCATCGACCTTGTACGGGGGCACCAGCCTCTCCATAACGAGGACAGGACGGTCTGGGTCACGTTCAACGGGGAAATCTTCAACTACAAGGGCCTGCGCAGGAAACTGTCCGACCTGGGGCACTCCTTTTCCACGGACACGGATACGGAGGTGATTGTCCACGCCTATGAGGAATACGGCACCAAATGCGTCGAGCACTTCAACGGCATGTTCGCCTTTGCCCTCTGGGACGGTCAGAAGCTCTTCCTTGCCCGCGACCGTATGGGTGAGAAGCCGCTCTTCTACTACCACGGAGAGGGACGCTTCCTGTTCGCTTCGGAGATCAAATCCATCCTCACCGAAGTCACCCCCGAGCCCATCCTCCATCCCGACTTTTTCGTCTTCGAAGACAACCTCTCCGACAACACCCTGTTCAAGGGCATAAAAGAGCTGAAACCCGCTCATCTGCTCACCTATGACGGCAAAAATACCGAAATCAGCCGCTACTGGTCCCCCGAAACGATCGATTCGGAAAGGAGGAGCGATACCTTCTACATCGAAAAGCTCGCGGAGCTGTTTTACGATGCAGTACAGATCCGCCTGGTGGGGGATGTGCCCTGGGGGATGTATCTGAGCGGAGGCCTCGACAGCTCGGTCATCGCGTGCATCGCAAAACCGGATATCGTTTTTTCCGCCACGTACAACAACTGGGACGCGCGGTTCGACGAGACGGAATACTCCTCGCTCGTTGCGAAAAAACTGGGCGCGGAACAGATCTTCGTCACCTCCACGCCCCAGGAGGTGGAGAGCAGGTTCTCCGATATCATCTGGTACCTTGACCAGCCAATTTCCACATCCTCCACCATCACCAGTTTCAAGCTTGCCGAAGAGGCTTCACAACACGTAAAGTTCATCTTGAACGGCCAGGGAGCCGATGAGGTGTTCGGCGGATATACCCGCTACCTCTTCATGCTCATCGAGGACTCGATGAGGAACTCGGACTGGCTGAAAAACTATGAGCCGATGGCGCGCAGGTTCTGGGGGGCACATGCATTCATCGACCCGGCCGAGCGGTATTTCAATTTCATAAAGCGCACTGAGCCCACTACTTCGGACCCCCTGCGCCTCGTTCAGGAGAGCTTCTCCGCACAAACCGGGATTCTCAACCAGATAGGGTACACCGATATGGTGATCAGCCTCCCCCATCTTATTACCATGGATGACAGGGGATGCGCCCACGCCGGAATCGAAAGCCGCTCCCCCTTCCTGGACCACCGTATTGTCGAGTTCGCCTTCCAGCTCCCCACCGACCTGAAGATCCGGGAGTACGAAACAAAGTACATCCTCAGGCAGGTGGCCCGCCGGTTCTGCCCCCCTGAAGTCATTTACCGGATGAACAAGATGGGGATGGTGAGCCCCATCGGCGTATGGCTGCAGAGAGAGCTCTCCCATTGGACGTCCGACCTGAGCCAAAGCCTCCGCAAGAGACGCCTGGGCCTGCCCATACTGGGCCCCGAGGAATACGGTGTTTTCGACCGGAGACTCCACGCAGTCATCAGCCTTGAGCTATGGTTCAGGAGGTTCCTTGACGCGGACCATCTCAGCAATGCGGTGCCTCTGCGGAGGGCAATGGGTGAATAGCCCGCTATGAGGCCGCGAAACTACCGGATCGCAGTTCTTTCGGCAAATGAAAAAGTCCTGCGCAACCGTTATGTTTTTCTGAAGACCCTCGCCGCCCTCGGCAGCGACATACGGGTCATCTCTTATGAGCGGCTCCTCAAGTCTCCCCTCTCCCGTGAGGACCATGCTGCATGGACGGAGAGATTCAGGAAGAAGCTGGACGACTACTCCCCTGACTTCCTCCTCCTCTTCTGCGTCGATTATGTGCTCCTGCATCTTGTCGAGCACGACTTCCTCCTCTCGTGCTTCCCCTATGTTACCGTGTGGGATTCAAACCCGTTACGATCTCTGCACTTTTTGTCACGACACCGGGAGAACCACCGGCTCCTGCTCGTACTCGACACCAGGATCGTGGACGACCTCCGTGCTGTCGGAATGGACCAGGCGGCTTACTTTCCGTATTATTACGCCGATCCCGCGGTATTCTCTCCGCAGGAGCCCTGCGCGCCATACCTCCATTCCGTCTCTTTCGCAGGGACGTTCGCACCGGCGCACATGGTCCCGTCCCGCTTCAGTATCGGCTCCCATCAAAAAGATTTCCGGACGGAACAACTGGCTTCGCTGAAGGATGCGTTTATCAAGCTGCGCAACCGGGCGGGCTGGTATATTGACGTCTTTGACTATCTCAAGGATACAATGGACATATGGAGTGCGGAGTTTGTCGAAATATCGGACGTCCTCATGTACTCCCAGAAGTGGATCGAAAGGATACAACTGTTCGATGTCCTCTCGGCGGCTCGCATCGATACCCACATTTACGGGGGACTGCAGGGGGGGTATTCAGGCAGGAACCTGAACCACAAGCTCAACGTCGTTTCGCCTTACCTGTATCTCCACGGCTTCCTGAACAAGCACACAGAACTGCCGAAGCTGTACAATTCATCGAAAATCAATCTCTGCTGCACCCAGTTCCCGAGGGCCTGTCACGAACGGGTATTCCAGGTGTCCTCCTGCGGCGGATTCATCCTCCATGAATGGAAAGAGGATGTGCTTCCGCTCTTCTCTCCAGGAACGGAAATCGTGCTCTACAAGAATCTCGGTGAACTGCCGGACCTGATCGCTTTTTACCTGAACAACGAAAAAGAAAGAAAACGCATCGCTGCTGCGGCGCGGAAACGCTTTCTCTCGGAGCACACTCCTCTGCACAGGGCCCGCAGGTTCATAGAAGTTGTGCAGGAACGTCTTTAAGCACTCCTTTCATGCGCTTACCGCTATTTTCCCGGCGTGGTGCGCTTCCTCGGTCTTGTTTGCAGAGGGCGCCGCGTGGACCTTTTTGCCGTCCTTTTTGCAGATTTCCGCCCAGGCATCCCGTAGGGGAAGCAGCAGACGGATCACCTCATTGATCTTCGTCGCGTCGTTCCCGAAGTTCGCCCGTGTAATCTGTACCATCATATAATCGTAAAGGTCGTTGAGGTTGCGCGCGATTTCACCGCCTTTCTCCCTGTCGAGACAGGACTGCAGGTACTCGATGATCTTGAGACTCTTGTCGATGAGGACGATCTTCTTGTCCGTACTCCGCCCCACCTCTTTCAGTGCGCCCCTGAGAAATTCGATCGCCCCGTTATAGAGCATCAGCACCGTCTCTTCAGGCGTTGCGGAAACGATGGTGTTCTCCCTGTACTGCGTTGCAGCATCATTCTTCATGGGTACGGTCCTCCCTCTGCGCGCCGATCCCGGTCATTTATTCGCGCTCGCGCTGAGCGCAGCCAGCTGGGTGGTGATATACTGGCTTTGCGCGTTCAGTTTGCCGAGCAAGATTTCCAGCCGGGTGAATTTATCCCGTAATGCTATTTCCTTCCTGCCGAGACTTTCCTCTACTCTTTTCTGCCGGTTCTGTATGCTGTCGACCGAGGTTTGCAGGGACTCCTCCTTGGAAGTGAGGATTCCGCCGGTCGCATCGGTGTATGCTTCCAACGTCGCCATCAGCCTCTCCGCAACGCCCGAAGAGACGGCGATGGTCCCGAATCCTCCTGTCTCCGCGGAGGTGGTACTTATGCTCAGGCCATCTTCCGCGTACCCCGAATTCGCGGTGAGCACGTATCCCTTCCCCACGGCAGCATGATTGTTGATACTTCCCGCAATATCCGCACCCTCGTCTCTCGATTCAGAAGAATCAGCCGAGCTGTAGAACCCTATCTGTCCTCCCGAAGGAGACGCAGGAGAATCCACCACTCTGTCGTTGATCACTCTGAAATAAATGGCCGCACCGTATTCAGTCGCGGTGATCCTCAGTTTACCTCCCTCATTCGATGCGGAAAGCTTCGCCTTCTGTGTCGCAAAAGTACTGTTCAGGTCATTCACCACGGTATTGATCGTCGCTCCCGCGCTGTAGGCCACTGAAAAATAGGAGTAGGTTGGAGCGCTTTCCGTATGGTTTTCCGAGTACGTAAAGGTAAGCTTTTCATCAGTGGGGAGACCGGTTATGGTCGAGCCGCCCAGGAGGGTGGCCTTCCCGGGAGCGGTATCCACGTTGATGCTGTATGCACCCGCCTGTGTCGCGGAGGTTTTGCTCACATAGGTTACTGC
>JADLDZ010000234.1 GCA_020846375.1 Nitrospirales bacterium
CGGAGGCGAGCCCAAATCAGTGGAGTTCTGCCATACTCTCGGGCTCAACTACGTAAGCTGCTCCCCATTCCGTGTTCCCATTGCACGGTTCGCGGCAGCCCAGGCAGCGCTGAAGAAATAGACGGAAGGAAGACCATACCAAAAAGGACGGGGCCTCGAAAGGCCCCGTCCTTTTTTATGTCTTATTCTATCGGGTGACGGTGGAAGGGCAATACTGCTTCCGCAAGGGTCTTGCCCTCCACCATTGGAAGCATTTCTTCAGATCGTACGAAGGAGAGTTTCCGCTGTTCTCCAGGCTCATCCCTGTTTCCGAGAGGACTCCCGTGAGGAAAGGGGTGCCGGAAATATTGGTCGGTATTTCCATCCGCGCGCTCCTGCTTCCGGAAGACAGGGGGACAAAGGAGATCTGGAAAGTGCAATCCCCATTGGGAGCTATACTTTGCCCTGAACAGGTGTCGTTCTGCACCCTGAATTCGCTTGCGTTGGTGCCGGTAGTGACGATGGATCCCACCATCAGATCGGCGGTCCCGGTATTGAAGAGCACCAGGTTCAGGAGGTCGTCCCCGTTAAAGACATACTGCACGGAGGGGAGCGAGGCAGCGGGAGCGGGAGCGGTGTCCTCCAGGACGGGATCGTACGTGCGGATCAATTCCTGCACCGCGGGAAAAGAGGGTTTCTCCGTAAAGACAAAATTTCCGGCTCTTTCATCCACCGCTTCACTCAGGAGCCCTTCGGAGCGGTTCGTCTCCATGAGGTCCTCGTTGTCCCTCAGGGTGATGAAAACCCTGCTCGCGCCGTTCTGCAGGAGCGTCTTCCCTGATTCCTGGTAATATTGGGCCTGTGAGAGCTCCCCGCCGGTATAGCCGGGGACGGACTGGTATGCCGCATCGGATGGATAGCCGTGCTCTGTCACCCAGAGGGGGCCGAAGTAGCCGGCGTTCCTGAACTGGGTGTTGAAGGTGCTCATGAGGGAGGGGAGGCGCTCGATGGAGCCGCGGATATGGACATTGCCGATGTCGAATTTATTCGGGGCTTGTGCGGCGACCTCCATCAGCCAGTCGGCGGTTTCCGCGTTGTCCTGTGTCATGAAGATGCCGCCGAGGAGAACCCGTGAGGAGCTGTCCGCAGCCTTGATCGCATCGTAGGTGGCGGACAGAAGGCGGGCGTATTCCGCAGCGTTTCCGTAAAAGTAGCCGTTACAGCGGGATTCGGTGCATTCGTACTTATTGGGCTCGTTCCATACCTCCCAGTAATGGATCACATCACGGTACCGCCCCACAATGGCCCGTATCCACTCCGCCCACCGGTCGTAATCGGCGGGAGGGCAGTACTCGTATTTGTAGATGAGGCTGCCGGAGGGGCATCTCCCCTCTCCCTCCGGGGTGGAATAGAGGGTTCCCAGCAGCTGGAGGTTGTACTTCCGGGACAGGTTCGCCAGCCTGTCCATTTCGTTCCAGTCGGGTGCAGAGGGATCCCTGAAGATCTCCGATATCTGTACATCAATTCTGATGAAACCTGTCCCCAGTTTCGCCGCCTTTGAGAAGAGCGTTTCCTGAAAATCGGCGGGAGTATTGGTATAGATCATGGAGTGGGCGCCGTAATAGTCTCCGCCTTCCGCATGGGCGTGGTTGTGGAGAAGGGGTGCGGCAGCAATGAGCGAAAGAAAAACGATGAGCGCCATAAGGGCTACCTCGATCCCTTTTCTCATAGTAACCTCCTTTGCGGTAAAAGTGTAGTGTCCTTGCGTCACTTTAAGTATATAGAAAAAATCGAGAATAGTCTGTGATAATGTCACAAAGAGGAATACCCTCCGCACACCCGCAGGGATGTCCCGGTGAGGTATCCTGCCCGTTTTTGCGGTACAATAGAGTATCGGCCCACGCAGGCGTCAATTCCCCGTATATCTTTTTTCAGGAGGTCTTTTTGCCGTTCAAGGAAGAGGCTCTCAATCTGACCATGGGAAATCTCTGGACCAATATCTGGCAGATTTCCTGGCCCATGCTCCTGGTGATGCTCCTCAATTTTTTCGTTGGTCTGACCGACATTTACGTGGCGGGGCTCATCAGTCCCGATGTGCAGGCGGTGGTGGGATTCGTGGGGCAGATCTATTTCCTCATTATCCTGATCGCGAACGCCATCAGCATCGGCACCGTCGCGCTGCTGTCGCGGGCTATCGGCGCGAGGGACTATGACCAGGCCCTCGAGATTGCGCGCCAGTCCCTCGCTTTCAGCGCTCTCTCGGCGGTCGCCCTGACCGTTTTCGGTCTTGTTTTTCCCAGGGAAATCGTGCTCCTCGCCGGGTTCCCCGCCGATATACAGGAGAGGGGAGTGCACTTTTTGAGGATATTCGCGCTGGCTATTGGCCCGAATTACCTGCTGATCATTTCCAATGCCGTGTTCCGGGCGAGCGGCGAGGTAAAGAAGACCCTGCTTTCCATGTCCCTGGCCGGCATCCTCAACATTATCGGGAATTTCATTCTCGTTTTCGGCATCTTTTCCTTTCCCGGACTCGGCTATATCGGCATCGCCCTTGCCACGGCTTTCTCGGTGACCGCGGGCATGGCGGTCTGCCTCGTTCTCTTCAGGACAAGCCGCTGGAGGCTCCTTTACACGAAGCACTGGAGCTTTTCCCCTCTCCTCATCAGGAGGATCATCAATCTCAGCTGGCCTGCGGCGCTGCTCCAGATCGCCTGGAACGCCGGCAGCCTTATCCTGTATAACATCCTCGGCCGCCTGGGAGAGGCAAGCATCACCGGGATTGCCTCCCTTACCAACGGGCTCAGGATCGAGGCGGTCATCTACCTTCCCGCCTTCGCCCTCCATATGGCTGCTTCCGTACTGGTCGGGCAGAACCTGGGCGCGGGCAACCCGGAGAGGGCGGAAAAAATCGGCTGGAAGATAGCTTTTTCCGGCATCATCCTGATCAGCATGATGGCCGTTGTCATTTTCGCGTGTGCCGGGAGTCTGGCCTCCGTGGTGTCGCAGAGTCCCGGTGTCATGGAGGAGACGACGCGTTATTTGAGGATAATGATGGTATCCGAGCCGTTCATGGCGCTGAGCACTATCCTGGGGGGCAGCCTGCAGGGAGCCGGCGACACGAGGGGGACCATGTGGATCGTAGTGGTCGCCATGTGGCTCGTCAGGATTCCCCTTGCCTTCTTTCTGGCCCTCGGGGCGGGATATGGCGCGCCGGGGGTATGGGTGGCGATGATCACCTCCATGTTCTTTCAGGGGATGCTCGTCGCCTGGCGGTTCCATCGGGGGAGCTGGAAAAAAGTGCACAGGGAGTGACCGGGAGGGGGGTCTGTCATCATGCGGCTTTTCAATACGCTGGGAAGGAGATGCGAAGTCTTTCGCCCCGTCAACGGGGAGGTGGTGAACATGTTCACTTGCGGACCCTCCGTGTACCAGAAGGCGCATATCGGGAATTTCAGGACCTTTCTTTTCGAGGATATCCTGGTGCGCTATCTCGAATATGCGGGGTATGCGGTTTACCGGGGCATGAATATCACCGACGTGGAGGACAAGGCCATCCGGGAGGCGGAAATGCGGAGGGTCAGTGTGCGGAAGCTTGCGGACAGGAACATCGACGAATTCCTTCGTGAGATGAGGCTGCTGGGAATGAAGATCCCCGATTATCTCCCCCGTGCATCGGACTGCGTGGAGATCGCCGTGGAGATCATCAGGCTTCTCCTCGGCCGCGGAGTTGCCTATTGGCATAAGGGGAATGTCTATTACGATCCCCTGAAACACCCCGGCTTCGGAAAGCTCTACGGGCTGGACATGAGCAAATGGCCGAAGAAGAGAGTCCGTTTCCATAGGGATACGTATCCGGGAATACAGTGGAACCGGGGGGACTTCATCCTCTGGCACGGGCAGCGGGAAAAGGACCCGAACAGCTGGAACACCGAAATCGGGTGGGGGAGGCCCGCCTGGAACATACAGGACCCGAGCATGATCCTCCACTCCTTCAGTGAAACACTTTCCCTTTACTGCGGAGGGATCGATAATCTCTACCGCCATCACGACTATACCCTGGCGATCCTTGAATCCGTGCGCCCCTACCCCATGGCGCGCTACTGGCTCCACTGCCACCATCTCTATGTGAACGGCAGGAAGATGTCGAAGAGCAAAGGGACCATCTACTATACGGACACCCTCCTTGGGCAGGGATATACGGCGAAGGAGATACGTTTTTCCCTCATCTACGGCCATTACCGGTCGAAACTCGACTACTCCGACGAGGTGATGAGCTCCGCCGCGGGCATGCTCCGTGATTTCAGAAGGACCGTCTCCCTCATCCGGGAGCGGGCGGGCAGGCGGCCACCCCCGGAGGGAGAATCCGCCCGGCAGCTGAGGAGGATCTTCGAAGAGAGGATGAATGACGACCTGGATACAAAGGGGGCTTTCGACGGTATGCGCCGGTATTGTGCCGGACTCGACATCGACGCTCTGAAAGCGGGGGAGGCTGCGGGCATCAGCAGGGTTTTGGAGGAAACTGACGGCGTGCTCGGGGTTCTCTACTGATGTTCCGCCGCGTCCACGCAGACCCGCCGCCATGGAGCACGTTCTTCAATCACCGCGAAAGGGGGTATTCCATGTACCGAAGGCGCACCTCGCTGCTGTTTCTTGCGGTTCTGTGCCTCTGCTATTGCTTCTGGACGGGGGCGGCGTACGCTCTCGATACCTCCGGGAGCAGTACTCTGGCGGAAAAGTATCAGCAGATAAAGGATGTCCTCCGGGATAACTCACTCGGCATTCCGCTCTTTATCGAATCCCGCGAGGAGCCGGATGCGCTGCAGGTAGACATCTACGGGGTCATCGACTCTTCCTTCGAAAGGATCAGGGAGACCTTCCCGGTCCCTGCCCATTGGTGCGACATCGTTCCGCTCCATCTCAATATCAAGGCATGTACATTCGAAAAGCAGGACGAGGTGTGGCTCCTTACCCTGTACAGCGGCCGAAAATACTATCAGTCCCCTGAGGACGCCCAGGTGATGCACTACCGTTTCCGGGTTGTTGCACTGCAGCCGGAGTACCTGGCTCTCTCTCTCTTCTCCGAAGAGGGCCCCTTGCATACCAGGGACCACCGCATGGAGCTCGAAGCGATCCCCCTTGAAGGAGAGAAGAGTTTCCTCCACTTGCGGTATGCCTACCGGTACGGCTTCTGGGCGCGAAAGGCCATGGCAACCTACTTTGCGACCATCGGCCACGGGAAGGTCGGCTTTACGATAACCGGCAGGGATGAGCAAGGGAATCCCGTCTATGTAAAAGGGATCAGGGGGGCGATCGAGCGCAATGCGCTCCGCTACTACTTCGCCATCGAGGCCTATATGGACTCGCTGTCCGCGCCTCCGGGGGAGCGCTTCGAGACCCGCATCAACAGATGGTATGACCTGACGGAACGGTTTCCGCGGCAGCTTTTCGAGCTCGAAAAAGGTGAATATCTTACGGCGAAAAGACGGGAGCGCAGGAATCAGTTGATGCTTCAGGATGCGCTGGGAAAGTAGGGTGTGTTTGTACGCCGGGGTGGTGCGTTCCGCTCTGTTTCAGCAGGAGATGGGTGTATTGCATTTCAGGGCGCAGGGCTGTTATTGTTTGATCTCTGCCAATCTGTTACCTGTTGAGGAGGCGCAATGAAGAGTGTGAAAGGAACGAAGACGGAAAAAAATCTCCTGGCTGCATTTGCAGGAGAGTCTCAAGCGCGCAATCGTTATACCTATTTTGCATCGGCGGCAAAGAAAGAGGGATACGAGCAGATTTCCGCGATCTTCCTCGAGACGGCGGAAAACGAGAAGGAGCATGCAAAGAGGTTTTTCAAATTCCTTGAGGGAGGGGATGTCGAAGTCGTGGCGGCTTTTCCCGCAGGCGTTATCGGCGCCACCGTTGAAAATCTTGCAGCCGCTGCAGCGGGGGAGAACCACGAGCATACGGCGTTGTACCCCGAATTCGCCCGGATCTCCGATGAAGAGGGCTTTCCCGGGATCGCCGAGGTGTTCCGCCATATTGCGGAGGTGGAAAAGCATCATGAAAAGCGGTACAGGGCGCTGATCGGAAATATCGAAGGGGGCAGCGTATTCCGGCGCAGTGAGGTGCGGAACTGGAAATGCAGGAACTGCGGCTATGTCCACGAAGGGGAGGAGGCCCCTGAGAAATGCCCTGCCTGCGATCATCCGAAGGCGCATTATGAGTTGCTCTCCGAGAATTATTGACGTCGGGGTGATTCGCCTGCGCGAAGCTGAAACCAGCGAGGACTTCCGCTCCCCCGGGCCGGCGGGAATGAAAAAGCGCGCCGCGACCCTGGGAGGGGAGAGGGAATGATTCGTATTCTCATTGCGGACGACCACCCGATTGTCCGCCTCGGGTGGGGGAAAATCATTTCAAAGGATGCCGATATCGTCGTTGCGGGGGAGGCGGAGAATGCAAAAGAGGTGAAGGACTTCCTGCAGCAGAAAGGGTGTGATATCGTAATCCTCGACATCTCGATGCCGGACATGAACGGGCTTGAGCTCCTCGAACAGCTGAAGAAGGAGCATCCCCGGCTGCCTGTCATCATCCTGAGCATGCACCCGGAGGAGCAATACGCCATGCGGGCTTTCAAGCTCGGCGCTTCAGGCTATCTCACGAAGCAGAGCGCCCCTGAGGAGTTGGTGAAGGCGATAAAGAAAGTGGCGTCGGGCAAAAAATACATCAGCCAGGCTTTTGCTGAAAATCTCCTCCACCGCTTTGAGGGGAAGGGAATGCAGCCCCTCCACGAGAGGCTCTCCCTGCGGGAATACCAGGTCATGCTCATGATCGCCTCGGGAGTCAAGCCGAAAGAAATCGCGCAGCATCTCTGCGTAAGCGTCAAGACGGTCAATTCGTATCGCTCCAGGATCTTCGATAAGGTCAAAGTGCGCAGTACGGCTGAGTTGACGAGGTATGCCCTGGAAAAGAATCTCCTCGATTAGCTCTCCAGGGCAAACGCATCATCATTACTGTCCGGTCAGTGAATATCCCCTTGCGATTGCTTCGCTCTGCTCGCAATGACAGGAGGGAATGCTCGCACTGACAGGCGAGAAATCCCTCTGTCTTCTGTCTCACTCTGTTTTTCGCTGATTTCTCCCTTGTTTCTGTTTTTGCGAAGGGTCATTCCCTGAAGCCATCTTGCCCTCTCTCATTGGACCGCTCCTTTTCGCTTGTTTTCAGCGGGATGTCGCGTCGAGGGCATTCCGGATCTTTTCGAGAAGCATATCCGGCTCGAAAGGTTTGGGAATAAACGCGTGATCGCTGTCGATAACGCCGCTTTCGGTGACTATATCCGCGGTGTGCCCGCTCATGAACAGGACCTTCATATCCGGCATCATGGCATATATCTCTTCGAATACCTCCTTCCCGCTTTTTTTCGGCATCACCATATCGATGAGTGCAAGGTGTATCCGCTCCCTGTTTTCCCTGAAGGACCGTACCGCCTCCTCTCCGTCGGCAGCCTCGATCACTCCATACCCGCAGCTTTCCAGGATCTCCTTCAGCACC
>JADLDZ010000235.1 GCA_020846375.1 Nitrospirales bacterium
AGGAGGAAACCGAAAATGTATGACAGCGGCAAGATATTGATCGGACTGGTCGTTTTCATCGGCATCGTGGCGTTCCCGTTTCTCTATAACATAGGGACCGCCGTCGGGAAGCCGGAGCCCAGGCTCGATACCCCCGCCATTCTCGAGATGGGTGACAAGAAGCAGTGTGTGGAATCGAAGGAGTTCATGAGGGCGGAGCATATGCGGCTGCTGAATGAATGGAGGGATGCGGCCGTGCGCGACGGAAACAGGCTGTATACCGGCAAGAACGGGATGAAGTTCGATATCAGCCTCCAGAATACCTGCATGAAATGCCATTCCAACAAGCAGGAGTTCTGTGACAGGTGCCACACCTACGTGGACGTGAAGCCGTATTGCTGGGACTGTCATGTCGCACCGAAGGAGAACGGCCTATGAGCATGGAGAGAAGGAATTTTCTGAAGCTGGCGGGAATCTCCGCCCTGTTGGGGATCGGGGGCGCCTCGGTGGCGGGCCTCGGCAGAAAGGGTGCCGAGGCCTCGCAGATGGAGCCGGGTCCCAACGCCCTGACGGCAAAGAGGTGGGGCTTTGTAGTGGACATGAGCAAGTTCAGGACGCAGGCAGACATCGACAGGGTGGTCCATGCCTGCCACAGCATCCACAACGTCCCTGACTTCGGCAAGGATTCTCCCCATGAGGTCAAGTGGATCTGGACGGATGCCTATGAACATGTCTTTCCGGGCAATGAGGATGAATATACTCCCCACACGCTGAAGGAGATGCCCTTTCTGGTATTCTGCAACCACTGTGCAAAGCCCGCATGCGTACGGGTCTGCCCCACCAAGGCCACCTTCAAGAGGAAGGACGGCATCGTGATGATGGACATGCACCGCTGTATCGGCTGCAGGTTCTGTATGGCGGCGTGCCCTTTCGGCGCGAGGAGCTTCAACTTCCGTGACCCGAGGCCCGGCATCAGGGAGCCGAGCCCTGAGTTCCCCACGAGGACCAAGGGAGTCGTGGAGAAGTGCACTGCCTGCTACGAGCGCCTTGCAGTGGGCAAGATGCCCGCCTGTGCGGAGCAGTCCAACGGAGGCATCGTCTTCGGCGACCTGGAAGACCCTCACTCGGAGGTCAGGAAGCTCATCGCCTCCCACTACACCATACGCCGGAAGCCCGAGCTCGGCACCATGCCCAGCATTTACTATATCATCAGGAGCAACGGGACAGGAGGTGCGGAACATGCTTGAGAAGGCGCTCTCGGGGAGTAAAAGATACTGGACATGGATAGTCTTCCTGCTCGCCCTCGCGGGGGTCGGCACAATCGCCTACCTCTATCAATTCACCCACGGCCTGGGCATCACCGGCCTGAGCAGGGATGTGACCTGGGGCTTCTATATCGCCCAGTTCACCTATCTGGTGGGAGTCGCGGCGTCCGCGGTGATGCTGGTCATCCCCTATTACCTGCACCACTACAAGAAATTCGGCAGAATCCTCATCCTCGGGGAGTTCCTGGCCATCGCCGCCGTTATCATGTGCATCCTGTTCATCTTCGTCGACCTCGGGCAGCCCATGCGGGTGATGAATGTCATGCTGTACCCGACGCCGAACTCCATCATGTTCTGGGATATGGTCGTTCTTCTCGGCTATCTCACCCTCAATCTGGTGATCGGATGGACCACCCTCGGCGCGGAGCGGAAGGAGGTGCCTCCCCCTGCGTGGGTGAAGCCTCTCATCTATCTCTCCATCCCCTGGGCCGCCAGCATCCATACCGTTACCGCGTTCCTGTATGCGGGTCTGCCGGGAAGGCACCTCTGGCTCACCGCCATCATGGCTGCGCGCTTCCTCTCCTCGGCGTTTGCCGCGGGCCCTGCCCTGCTCATCCTCCTTGCCCTGATCGTGAGGAAAGTGAGCAAATTCGATCCCGGGACCGAGGCGATCCAGTCCCTGGCGAAGATCGTGACCTACGCCATGATCATCAACGTATTCTTCTTCCTGCTCGAGGTTTTCACCGCCTTCTACAGCAATATCCCGGGCCATATGGCGCCTCTCAAGTACCTCTTCGTGGGTCTGGAGGGACACACGAAGCTCGTCCCCTGGATGTGGGCTGCCGCCATCCTCGCGTTTGTGGGCATCGGACTGCTCCTTTTCCCTCACCTGAGGAGGAACGAGGGCATCCTCGCCATCGCCCTCGTGGCGGTCTTCCTCTCCACCTGGATCGACAAGGGCATGGGCCTGGTGGTGGGCGGTTTCATCCCCAACCCCTTCGAGAGGGTGGTGGAGTATGCCCCCACTGCACCGGAGCTGCTCATCACCATGGGCGTGTACGCCGTCGGGTTCCTGGTGCTGACGGTGCTGTATAAAGTAGCGGTTTCGGTCAAGGAAGAGATCGGGGTGTAACGCACCTCTCCTCAGGAAGCCGCCCGAAAGCCGGAAAGAGAGCCCATCTCCCCATAGGGATGGGCTCTCTTCTTTTTCAGCGGGCGCCCCTTCCGGCGCTGCCGCTCCGGGTGGCAGGCCGGCTCTTTCATTGTTTTGTTGCTCCGCTCCCTCCTCCCCCGGGCAGGAGATAGCGTGCACTCTCCTGTGCGGGCATCGGCTTTCCGAGGAGATACCCCTGTGCCTCGTTGCATCCGCGGGAGCGCAGGAAGGAGAGCTGCTCCTCTGTTTCCACGCCTTCGGCGGTCACCTTCAGCTTCATGCTGTGCGCCATGGCGATCACCGCATCGACAATCGCTTTGTCATCAGGGTCGCCCGGGAGCCCGGAGATGAAAGATTGATCGATCTTGAGTTTCTGAATAGGCATCTTCTTCAGGTAGCTTAGTGAGGAGTACCCCGTTCCGAAATCATCGATGGATATCCTGATTCCCTCATCTTTCAGTCGATGCAGCAGTGTAACGGTATGGTCCATATCTCTCATGGCGGTGCCTTCGGTGATCTCGAGCTCCAGCCACCACGGGCTCAGCCCTGTTCTGTGTACGGCATGCATGACCATCTCCATGAGGTCCGGCTTCGAGAACTGGCGGGCGGAAAGATTGACCGATACGCAGAGGGGAGGGTATCCCGCGTCCTGCCACGCCCTGTTCTGCGCGCAAGTGGTCTGCAGGACCCATTCCCCCATGGGGATGATGAGGCCCATCTCTTCGGCGAGGGAGATGAATTTATCCGGCCCGAGCAGCCCCAGTTCCGGGTGCTGCCACCGTACCAGGGCCTCGACGCAGACGACCTTTCCGGTGGCGATATCGACCTGGGGCTGGTAATGCACCACCAGTTCTTTCCGGTCGAGGATCCGGCGCAGCCTGTTTTCGAGCCGCATGCGTTTCAGGCTCCTGCTGTTGATGGAGGGGTTGTAGAACTGGTAATGGCTCCGTCCCTGTTCCTTTGCATGGTACAGGGCGATATCGGCGTATTTGAGCAGCGTTTCCGCATCCTCGCCGTCAGGGGGGGAAATGCTGATGCCGACGCTGACGGCGATGAAGAGCTCGATCCCGCCGACTGTAAAGGGCTGCTGAAATTCCTCGATGATCTTCTGCGCAATCCTGGCCGCATCTTCCGCGAGGGCGATATGCGGCAAGAGGATGGTGAAAGTATCCCCGCCGATGCGGGCGACGGTGTCGGTCTCTCGCATACAGGTCCTCAGGCGTTCGGCAACCGCCACGAGAAGCGCATCCCCCATGCTGTGGCCGAAGGTGTCGTTGACGGACTTGAACTGGTCGAGGTCGAGGAGCAGCACCGCCAGCTTCTCCCCTGAGCGCTGCGTATGGGCGAGTTCGAGGGTGATATACTCCACAAACAGGGTCTTGTTCGGCAGCCCGGTGAGGATATCATGGTATGCCTGGTGGTGCAGCGTCTCTTCCATCTGTTTCCGTCCGGTGATGTCGCGGGCGATACCGGTCATGCCGATGACCGCTCCCTCCTCATTGAGGACCGGGGTCTTGATCACCTCGAGCCATTTTTTTTCCCCCTTCCTGTCCACCAGCAGCTCCTCGAACTGCCGGCGTTTGCCGGAGGTCATCACCTCCTCATCATCGGCCCGGTACTTCCTGGCCGCTTCCTCGGGCCAGATGTCGAAGTCTGTCTTGCTTGCAAGCTCCTCGGGTTTCATGCCGCAGGTTGTACCGAAGGCCTCGTTGACCGCCACGAACCGGTTCTCCCTGTCCTTCAGCCAGGCGATGTCGGGAATGGTACTCAGGATCGCCCTCTGCTGCCGCTCCCTCTCCCGCAGCGCCCGTTCCATGAGCCTGCGTTCGGTAACATTGCGTATGGTGCAGTGAAAGGCTTTCTCCCGGCTCACCAGGTAGATATCCGCGATGACCCGGCGGCCGTCCTTTGTCCTGAGCACGATGTCCTCGTAACAGAGATACCCCTTGTCCTCCAGCTCCGAGAGGACCGCCGGCCCGATCGCACCGGCGGCGAGCACCCCGATCTCCGGCAGGCTCTTCCCTATGAGCTCCTCTTGCAGGTGGCCCAGCATATCGGCAACGTGCGGATTGACATGGGTGATACGCCCGGTATTCGGGTCGAGCAGGACAATCCCGTCCTTTGCCGTTTCGAAGAGCTTTCGGTAGAGCTCCTCGGAGGCCCGCAGCATCTCCCCGGTTTTCCTGAGATCGGTTATCTCCTCACAGGTCATTAAAAACATTGCCGCGCCTCCTGCTCTCCCCAGGGGGCGGATGAATTCCTTCATCCAGAGGACGGTCCCGTCCTTCCGCGTGCTGCGAAGCTCGCATTGCATCACCCGTGCGGGTTCTTGGAGGCATACGGTGATCTGTTGCTCCACGACCTTCCTGTCCTCCTCATGGATGATAGTGTTCACCGGCTCCCCTATCAGCTCCCCCGGAGAGTATCCGAGTTGAGCGGTCCCGAACTTGTTGATGGTTTGGATTCTTCCGAATCTGTCGATGGTAAGGACCACGAGGGGAGTTTCATCATACAGGGTACGGAAAAGCAGGGTCTCGTTAAGGCCCACCTGTTTTGACTCCCTGCCGCTCAATGCGGGTGCGCTCATCTCTTTGCGGTGAAGGTCTGAATGAATGTCTCTTTCCATAGGACTGTCTCCTCCTTTTTATTGTTTTGCTGCGGGAGCATGTCGCAGGCGTATGCGGCATGCTCCCCCCTTGGGCACGCACGGTGTGGCGCCGCTGTATTGCTACCCCTTCGTAACTGTAGAATGAGACAGAGTGAGACAGAATAAAACAAGGCAAAACAGAAAGGAGAAAAACAACAGTTCTTTCTCTGTCTTATCCTGCCCCTCCCTTTTTCATTCTGCTCCACTCTGTCTCATTCTATCTCTTTGTGCCTTTGTTCTGTCCCTTCTGGAGCAGGGATGGCGAGTGGTAAGGAAAGAATGGTATAGTCATGCAGGCAGGTAGTATCAGACCGGCAGGGGAGGAAGAGTTTCCGGTGAGGGGAAAAG
>JADLDZ010000236.1 GCA_020846375.1 Nitrospirales bacterium
AGGTCCGTGGTAGACCACCACGTCGATAGGCTGGAGGTGTACGCACAGTAATGTGTTCAGCTTACCAGTACTAATAGACCGTGCGCCTTGACCATTTTCCTCACCCTCTCTACCCCCCACTTGTCAAAAAATAGTTGCAATTTCCGACTTATTCTGGTATTATAAAGTTTCCGGTGGTTTTGCTGGAGGGGCCACACCCGTTCCCATTCCGAACACGGAAGTTAAGCCCTCCGAGGCCGATGATACTATGACCGCGAGGTCATGGGAAAGTAGGACACCGCCGGATTTCAAGAAGGCCCGGTTTGAACCGGGCCTTTTTTATTGCTCCTTCCCTTTATTCTTTCTATGTATTTTCAAGCGTTTTTTACACAAACAACCTGTTCCGAAGAATACAAATCAATTATCGATTCAAGGATTACCTGCCGGTGAAGGGGGATTTCTGAACTGCATCCAGTAAACCAGAGCATTCTCCCCCGGTAGGAACTCAAGCTAAGGAGAGGAGTGCGTCGTCCGCTCCCATTTGTCTGCAGAGAGATCTGCAAAATACCTTTCGGTAGAAATTTACATGGGGGAGCAGCAAGGGTGCTGCAGAGCGAAAACAGCCGGATCCTCTACTTTTCGTACTGTTCCAGGTCCTCTTCCGAAAGGCCGAAATAGTGGCCTACCTCATGGACGAGGGTCATCCTGATCTCTTCGACGAGTTCTCCCTTCGTAGAGCAGATCCTCTCGATGTTCCTCTTGAAAAGAATGATCTCATCGGGCATGGGCGGGGGAAGATCGAAGAAGCCGCTCCTGTCCTGGTGTGCGACGCCGCGGAAAATGCCGAGAAGATCCCTCCTCCCCACACCGGTAAGGAGAGCGTCTTCCTCTGTCGGATATTCCTCGACAACAACAGTGATGTTGGTGAGGTATCTCCTGAACTCGTCGGGCAGCGTATCCATTGCCTGCTCCACAAGTCTTTCGAAGTGCCCACTGCTCGTCCTGAACGCCATAGGGATAGTGTACCGGAAGAAGTGGGGAAACTGAACCCCCTGTATCAGCACTGCCCGAGGGGAATGCTTCAGCCGTTACAGGAAAAGGGGGGAGGTGGAAACGGGGCATCCTGCGGCAAAGGAGCATGCCTTTGCCGCAGGAGAGAGTCAGCTATTCCCCGCAGCATACACGTCTCATTTTTTTCTTCCCGGATGGGGAAACAGCCATGACGACATCGACCTTGTTACCGCAAAGGCGGCAGTTCTGTCCTTTTCCCTTGTTCTCCGCCCTTGCAGCCGCGTCGTTTTTCGACTTTCCTTTCTCTGCCATGATACATCCTCCTTTCGCTCTTCTAATTTCAATGCGGGAGCCCGGAGTCTCCGCATACATTTCCCACGGTGAGTTCCTTGCCGTGTGTCCCTTTTTTACGGAAGTGGACAGGCACAGAAAAGAACGGGTAAATGAAAACGCCACAAACTTTGAACTATAATCCATATCGAACAAACTTGTCAAACAGAGGGGCAAAGACGTGGGGAAGGGAGAGAAACAAAGGAGAGAAATGGTTCTCCTTCACACAAGGAGAAATACAGCGGGCAGGGGGTATCCTCTTGTCTGCAGCGAGCGTCTGGAATAGCAGCAGGGGGCGGGTAACGCCCTGCCCCCGCGTATGCTTAAAGGGAAAGAGGGGAGATCTCAGGAGCGGAGTATCCCCTGAGATCAGGGAGGAATTCGCTCGGAAAGAAAGAGGGTATCCCCGAGGCCCCTGCCAAAGGACCCCTGCTCAGATCCCGGATCATCCTTACCCGTTTTCTTCCTCTGTTGTTCAGGAAAGGCCCCGGGGATGAAAGGACGGGACATGCCATACAGAAAGCCGGTAATTGATGCGGTTTTGCGGGCCCCAGGCATACTTGTACTCTTCATCGCCGCGCAGGAAGTCGAATTCCCGTACTCCCTCGGCGATAGAATCCTCGATGGCGCGCCAAAGAATGAACTTTCCGGGGCTGTACGGGGCTGCTCCTGGATCGAACCCGCTCAGGTAGCAGTAGAGGCGCCCCCGGACTGCGAAGGAATAAAGAGCGGCGCTGATGCTCCCGGCAATGGAGAGCACGCGGAGCCGGAGCCAGCCGCGTTCCAGGAAGCCTGCGGAGACCTCCCGGTGAAAGGCCTGCACCCGTGGGTCGGCAAGGACGCCGCTCTCCTTCCTTTCTTCCCAGGCGGCGCGGTGAAGCCGGAAGAGCGCCTCCAGAAAATCCAGGCGTGTCGCGCCCGTGGCTGTTGCGGTGCAGGCTCCTCCCGCACGCTCAATGTTGTTTTCGGTATACCGCAGCCTCTTCCGGGAGCGGGCCGTAAGCCCCGCCCTGAATGCCGCGACCGTCTCCGGCAGAACGAGGACGGGACAGGTTTGCATCGCCGTGCGCTGCAGGTGCAGTCCGGAAAGTGCGGGAAAGGACAGGAGGGGGGATACCGCGCGGAGTTCCTGGAAATCGCATATATCCCATCGTGATTTCTGTGACAGGAGGTAAGCGAAAACCGCACTTGTCACCTCCTCTGCCGCTTCGGGCTCCATGAGGAAATCAAGGTAGTCCGTAATCCCGCTCCCCAACAGTGATACCTGGCGGAAGCCGCACCCCGGGTGCTGGAAGAGGAAGAGGGGAGCGATCCCCGCCAGACGCCCCCGCTGCCGTACGGCGAGGGTCATGAGACCGTCGTGCCCGAAATGCTTCCACCAGGGGAGGAGCCATTCGGGCGACTGAAAGGGAGTTGCGGACGGACAACGCTCCCACAGCCCGGACCATTCCCGGGCGAGCGCCACGAGAGAGGAGGTATCGCGTATTTCTTCGATGGTCATTGCGTATATTTCCGACAGATGGCCCGGTTGCTTCCCCATAGCACACCTCAATGCCAGACCGCCGTCTTACCTGTCCCCTGAGAAAATCATACCAGACGGGCAGGGAATTGCAAGGGCGGCGGAGTATCCGTCAATGAGTGCGCAGCCTTTTTCCCTTTCGTCCGCAGCATCCCCCCTGTTTCGTTATGCCCCCCTTTGACTTACTGCCGGATTCGGGGGACAATTAGAGTAAGAAACACGGGATGCGCATCCTCAGTGCTGTTTTTTTTCGTCCTGCTGCGCGCGGTCCTCGTGACCGTGGAGGGGAAAACCATGAAGAATATCGCGGAAGTATTGGCACATTGTGCACCGGGGAAGGCGTTCTATTGCATTTCCCATCATTCCGGGCAGGGACCCTC
>JADLDZ010000237.1 GCA_020846375.1 Nitrospirales bacterium
ACCAGCCTGCTCTGGGCACGCAGGTAAGAATCGAGGACACCTCCGCCGTTCCGGGGAGTGTACGGCCGGGCGATACGGTCTCTCTCAAGGCGACATATGCAGTGCTCACTCCCAGTCCTGATGCGGCAGTGACAGTAACCGAAACGCGGGAGATCCGCAAGGGGGGAGAACTTATCGGAAGGCCTGAATCGAGCGTCACCCGCGCAGGGGGGACCTATACCTCTTCAGTGCCCCTGATACTGCCCTCTACTGCGAAGAGCGGAACCTACATAGTCACAACGACTGTTCAGAGCGGAACGATAAGGGACGCGAGGGAGACCCGTTTCATCGTGCGATAGAGGTTATTTCCTTACCAGTGCCACCGTACTCGCCTGGGGTCCCTTTTCCCCCTCCTCCTCGGCGAAACGCACTTCGGCCCCGATGCGCAGGCGCTTGAAGTCGCCGTTGAGAACGCTGTTCTCATGGAAGTACATCTCGCTGCCTTCGGAGGTCGTCAGAAAACCGTAGCCGTCTTCGGGGAAAAGAGCACTCACCCGTGCGTGGGGTGCTTCGGCGCGGCGTTTGACATCGCCGCGCTGCTGGCGCGAGTAGTCCTCCAGCTTGCGCCGCGCCGCATCGAAGGCATCGCGCATCGCTGCGGTGAGGTCTTCGTTCGGCTCGCGTTCCACCATCAGCACGGCTCCGGGCACATGCAGATCAATGCGGATATTGTACAGCACTCCATCGCGTTTATGACGGTGGGGGACTTCCACCACGACCCTGCAGTGGATGATGCGCTGATAGGCGCTCTCCAGCTTCGCGGCTCTCCTCGTGATTTCTTCCTTCAACCAGTCGTCGAGCTCGACAGTCCGTGCGGTTATCTGCAGTTCCATACGATCACCTCCTACCCCCAGTCTAGCAACCGGCAAAATCGTTGTCAATTTGCCGGGCCACCTGTACATCACGGGCTGGATAGTACCGACACCTGTCAGGAAGAGTCCTGGAGAGGCTCTTCGTCTCCAGCGCCTTAATGCTGTTCCTGCAGCAGTTCCGTATCCCGCGGGGCCTCCGCCTCCGGGGATGCTGCCTGTTCCCCCCCTTCCGTCTGAGGTTCCCGCGTGGCTTCGGCAGCGGCTTCACCCTGCATGCCGGACGGAGCCTCTTCGGGGCTTTCCCGGGGAGTCTCCGCCTCGTTTTCCTGTCCGCCGGAGGAAGGAGCTTCAGGAGCGGCCGGCCCGGGAGAAACCTGTGCAGACGAATTCTGCTGAGTCTCCTCGCGGGCAGCCTGCTGCGCGCTCTCCCTTTCCCTTCTTCTCCTGCTCCGCTGTCTGCTCCTCCTGCTCTTTGGCTTGTCCCTCTGCTGCGCTTCGGCAGGCGCTTCCTGCTGCAGTGCTTGCGGCTCCTGTGCCGCCTCTGTCTGCGGCTCTTTCGGCGCCTCCTTCCGGTGCTCCTTCCGGGGTGTCCGATGTGCCTCTTTCCGTGCTTCCTTCGGGGCCTCCTTCTGTGTCTCCTTCAGCCCTTCGACATCGAGGGCGAACTGCCCCGGGAGGAGCTTCGTATCACCCATTACCACGATAGCGATCCCGAAAGACTTCTCGAGGGCAAGGATGTCGCTTCTCTTCGTATTGATGAGGTAGTTTGCGCTTTCCACGGGGAGACGGCAGGTAAGCCCCTTTACGCCTCCGGCGGAGAGCTTCGAGTGGAGCTCCCGCAATGCGGAAACGGCGACCATCTCATCGGAGCGGAGGATGCCTGCACCGCCGCAGACGAGGCACTTCGTGTTCATGGAATCGACATAGGACGGACGCAGCCTTTCCCGTGTCATTTCCACGATGCCGAACCGCGAAATCCCCGTAATGTCGAAATGGGCCTTGTCGGAGCTCAGTGCTCTTTTGAGGCTGCTCTCCACCTCGCGCCGGTTCTTGGCCGATTCCATGTCGATGAAGTCCATGACCACGAGGCCGCCGATGTCGCGCAGCCTGAGCTGCCGCGCTATTTCCTCCACCGCCTCGAGGTTGGTCTTGAAAGCCGTCGCCTCCACATTCTCTTCCTTCCGGCTCCTCCCCGAATTCACATCGATAGCGGTAAGGGCCTCCGTTTTGTCGAAAACGAGGTATCCGTGGGAGGGCAGGGAGACAGTCCGCTCATTGAGCCGGGCGATCTGCTCCTCGATGGCGTGCTGGGAAAAAATGGGCTCTTTCCCGCGGTAGTAGGTGATGTTGATCTTGCGCCAGGGGATTGTCCTCCGGAGGAATTCCTTTATTTTACGGTAGGCGGTTTCATCATCCACCAGCACCTCCGCAACATCGGACGTCAGGTAGTCCCGTACTGTCCTGACCGCCATGTCGTGCTCCTTGTAAATGAGGGCGGGGGCAGAGGCCTTTTTCGATTCCGCCTGGATCTTGTTCCATAACTTCGTGAGATATTTCAGGTCATTGGCGAGCTCCTCCCCCGATATGTCGCTGCAGGTGGTCCTCAGGATGAAGCCCATATCCTTGGGGAGCTTGAGGGAGCTGAAGAGCTCCTTGAGGCGGTCCCTGTCGTCCCGGTCCTCTATCTTGCGGGAGATGCCGACCCGTTGCTGTCCGGGCATCATGACGATATACCTGCCCGGAAGGGAGAGGTAGGTCGTCAGGCTTGCGCCCTTCGTGTCCCGTTCGTCCTTCTCGACCTGCACGATGATCTCCTGTCCCTTGGCCAGGACATCCTGTACACGCGGACGTTTCCCTTCCTTCTTGTTCTGGAAGAAATCGGGGGCTATCTCCCGTATCTGGAGAAACCCTTGTTTCTTCTGCCCGAAATCCACGAAAGCGGCCTGGAGCCCCGGCTCTATCCGGGCGATGACCCCTTTGTAGATGTTCCCCTTCAGTTGCTCTTTCGAGGCGACTTCCACATAAAAGTCGACGAGGGTGTCTCCTTCGACAATTGCGACCCGCTTCTCTTCAGAATGCAGGGCGTCTATGAGTATCTTCTTTTCCATTACTGCGCAACTCCTTTTTGTTTTCGGTATTTTCTGTTCTCTGCGCGTCCCGTTCTATATGCAGCAGATAAAGCGCTTCGCTCAGAAGAAGCCCGGGATGCCTGACTGTCGCCTCGATCGCTTCTGCAAGGGGGTAATCGACATAATGTCCGTCGGGATAGACAATCCTGATGAACCTCCTTTTCAACAGGAAACAGCGTCTGCCCGCCTCCTTCGCATCGGGGAGAGGGATGATGACATGCTCAAGATCTTCTTCAAGGTGATAGCGCTTTATTAACTCGTTGATTTCTTCCATTCACTCACTCACCGCCCCCGCGTAAAAACGGCGGCCGCCCCCCGGCAGGAGGACAGAAACCGCGCCCATGCCTGCGGGCGCCGGGAGCATCCGGTGTACAGGAGTGTGCAAGGATCTATTCCTATTGTACGGTGTTTTTACCCTGCAATTCAAATGAATAGAAGGGTTACTGCACCTCAGTGGTCATTGAGCGCATCGATAAGGGCACGGAGCCGCCCGAAGTCCTTCCGTTTGAAGTCCATGACGAGCCGCGGGAGCAGGGAGTGTTCCGGCTCGTCCGCTTCCGCCGGCAGGGGGCCCGAGAGGACGATTTTGCTCCCGGGCATCAGGATGTCGGCGAAATGTTCATTCAGTTCCCGGAGAAACGGGGTGTCGATGGGAGAGGTGAGACGCAGGACCAGTTGCCTGCCGACGTAACGCTGGCTGTGGTAGCAGCGGTAAAAACGGGAGATTTCCGCCACGGCATCGTCCACCGCCTCCACCCGTTTGAACAGGTTGAAATCGGTGGCGCAGATATACCCGTCCTCCAGAAGCTGCTCCTCGAAGAAACGCAGTACGTTCGTCCAGTATGTCCCCCCCGGCTCGTCCACGAGGACGAGGGGCATGGGATTCCTCTTTCCCGTCTGAATGAGGGTAAGTGTCTCCATTGCTTCGTCCAGAGTGCCGAAGCCCCCGGGGAAAAGGGCGATGCCGCTGGCTTCTTTGAGAAAGGCCACCTTGCGGTTGAAGAAATACTTGTAGGTGATGAGGCGCGGGTTGCCATCGAGGGTCGGATTCGTCCTCTGTTCGAAGGGAAGGCGGATGTTGACTCCAAAGGAATGCTCGGAACCCGCCCCCTCGTTCACCGCCTGCATGATGCCGGCGCCCGCCCCGGTGATCACCATGAAACCCGCCCCGGCGAGCTTTTCCCCGAAGAGCCGCGCCATCCGGTACACGGGCTCGTCCGGTTTTGTCCGGGCGGAGCCGAAGACGGTGATCTTCCGTATATGGCGGTACCGGCCGAATATCTTTGAGGTAAAGCGCATCTCCTTGAGGGTGGAGTTCATCAGCTTGAGGTCCGCCCGGGTTTCCTCCTCCTGTCCCGCTTTCAGTGCGGCGATGATCATCTCGCGCACGTATTCGGGCGTGCGGACGCCTCCTGCATGCTCGATCAGGCAATCGATCTTTTTGTCGATCAGGCCGTTCGCCCTTGAAAAGTGGAGATCCATGCGTCTATCCCGCCCCGCTCCCGCCGAGGAGCTCTTCCAGCCGGGCGATCTTTTCACGGTAGGTCCTGACCTGCTCCTCGTGCTCCTCCCGCAGCGTTTCCGCCATGCCGCTCCCCATATGGGCAGTGGTCTTTGTGAGAGTGAAGGCATACGTCTCTTCGAGATCGAGGAGGCATTCCTTTACCTGTTCAAGTTCTTTCCTGAGCTCGTCAGCGGTCATGGTCCTCTTTCCCTTTGGAGTCAGTGCTCCGCATGTTGATGTTCTTTCTGCCCGCCCTTTCTGTTTTCTCAGGCTGAACTCAGCCTATGATGCACTTCAGCTCTTCCTGCAGGAGACGACGTGCTTCTGCTTCCGCATGTCCGCATCGAGATGGCACTTCTTGTATTTTTTCCCGCTCCCGCACCAGCAGGACTCATTCCTGCCGGGCACCCGGACGGCGGCCTTCTCTTCCCGGGGGGTAAACAACGACAACATTTTCTCCCATAAACCCATTGGTAACCTCTTTCGTCATATGAAATAGGTGGACGGTCTTCCAGATCGCGGGGTCCAGGTAGGCGAGGCGTGCGGGACCATTGAGCTTTGCGAGCTTGCGGGGGTCGAATTTCTTTTCTTCCATCGGGATGCCCCTCTCCTTGTTTTTGAAGCTCTCTGCGTGAGCGCCGCCTGAAGGTGCAGGGTTTTGTTTCTGTAGACAGACGTATTCCTCTTATTGTAAAGGATAGCCGCGCGGGATGCAATGAACGGTGTGGTCAGGCAGCTATTCCACGCAGGGGGGAACACGCGCTGTCTGTGCCCCTTTTCTTCAGCCTTCCTGAGTTAGGGCCTGTTTGCACACCCTAGGCTTCAGTGCCCGTAGCAGACTCCGCTCTCTCCGAAGCAGATCCCTATTTCCCGGGCCGTCTTGATGATATCGTTGTCCACGGGCACGTTTTTCATATTGTCGATAGCGCTTTCGAGGGGCACCGCCTTCACCTCGGGAGGGGCGAGGGCCACCATGGTGCCGAAATTCCTCTCCTCCACCGCGCGCACTGCCGCGGCGCCGAAACGGAGGGCCAGCAGGCGGTCAAAGGTGGTGGGGGAGCCGCCGCGCTGCAGATGGCCGAGGACCAGGGAGCGCGTATCCTTCCCCGTCCGCTGGGCGATCTCTTTTGCAACATATTCCCCGATGCCCCCGAGGACCACATCCTGCCTCCCCAGCTCTCCCTTGCCCTTGTCAAGGGCACGCCCGCCCTTCGGTGCGGCGCCCTCTGCGACAACCACTATGGCATAGTGCTGTCCGTGCAGTTCGCACTCCATGATATGGTCGCACACTCTGTCAAGATCGAAGGGGATCTCGGGAATGAGGATCACGTCTGCGGCGCCGGAGACCCCGCTCTGCAGGGCGATCCAACCCGCATGTCGCCCCATGACTTCCACCACCATGACCCGCTCGTGGGACTTGGCAGTGGAGTGCAGGCGGTCGATGGCCTCGGTGGCGATGCTCACCGCGGTGTCGAAACCGAAGGTGACCATCGTAGCCGCGAGGTCGTTGTCAATCGTCTTGGGAACTCCCACGACAGGGATGCCCTTTTTGTAAAAGTCATAGGCTATCTTGAGACTCCCGTCTCCCCCCACGGCAATCAGGCAATCGAAGCGGAGGCGTCTGAAGTTTTCCGCCACTTTATCCGATACATCCCGGATCTCCGTCTCTCCGGCCATGTTGGTGATAGGCATGGAAAAAGGGTTCCCTTTATTGGTGGTACCGAGGATCGTACCTCCCAGGCTCGAAATGCGACGGACATTTCCGGGTGAAAGGGGGATGATCTCATCCGTATTCAGGAGCCCCGCATAGCCGTTCTTGATTCCATACACTTCCCAGTTCCTGTTCTGCGAGGCCATCACCACCGCCTCAATCACCGCATTGAGGCCGGGGGCATCACCCCCTCCCGTGTTGATGGCAATCCTCATTCCCCTCTCCATGTTCTCTCCTTTCCCATCCTTTCCATCAGGGTGTGTCTATACACTGGCATTTAAGGACAGATACGCTCTCTTTTCGCTTCGCAGCATTATAGCATACAGAGAAGTGGGCAGGGGAAAAGGAAGGGAAGGCGCAAAAGGGCAAACGCTTCCTGCGGGCACGTACAAGGAGTCCCGGAGATCCCTGTTATGCAGATTGCTGGAGAAGGACGAGGTTCTTTCCCTGCAGGGCCAGTCTTCCCGATTCCTTCAGGTGCTTCAGGGCTCTGGTAATGCTGACCCGATGCGCACCTACCAGAAAACTGAGCTCCTCATGGGTGAAGGGGAACTGAATGACGACCGTATTGCTGTCCTTTACTCCATGCTCCTTTGCAACGCTGCTGAGCACCCCGATGATCTTCTCCTCGATGGTGGGGGAAGACATGGTCTCCGCCCGGTTGGTGAGCCATTCGATGCGGCTGGTCAGGTTCTTGATCACCTGGAGTCCCACATTTGGATGCTGCAGGACAAGTTTTTCGAAAGATTCCTTTGAGAAGCTGCACACAAAGGTATCCTCAACACAGACGGAGGTGAGAGGGTACTCGAATTCCTCGTTAAGCACCTGTTCCCCGATGAAGTCGCCCGCCTTGCGGATGTCGAGGGTGATTTCGTTCCCCTCTCTGGTGTGCTTGATCAATTTGGTGCGGCCGTACTTCAGCAGGTACATCTCGTGGGCGGGATCCCCCTCCATGAAGATGCTCTGCCCCTTCTTGTACTGCCTGCGGAGAGAAGCGTCAGCCAGGGCTTTCAATTCCAAGGAGCTGAGATGCTCGAAAACCCACAGGTTTCCGAAGGTAACAGGTGAAACGGAGGCACTCTTCCGGGCGATCTCTTCACATAAAAAACCCATACCTTTACCCTCCTTCCTCTCGAGACCTTATTATGCAATTATACTATATATTTTCCTGCCCCTGTCACCCGAAGGGAAAGGAGCAGGGGACGGCATGCATCCCTGTACATGGGCCTATGCACCCTTATGGGAGAGACCCGGAAAAGTTCCATAAATTTCAGCGAGATGAACAGCCCCCGCTTTCGTGCTCCTGGCAGTGCGGAAAGCGGCAAAGCATGGGCATCTCGATCATTCCTGTCCCCTTTCCGGGTTCATCATCGTGACGGATTCTCCCTATCGTTTAGCTATAGACTCCGTGCTTCTTGGAGCTCTCCACAATGTGCTTCGAATTCCACAGGGGGGCGTTGGGCGGATACTCGCAGCCCGTGGAGAGAATGAACCCGCCTCCCTTTGCGAAGATCTCTATTTCCGACTTCACCTCTTCCTCTATCTCCTCAGGGGTCCCCAGCATGGCGACCGGTCCGGGGGGAATCCACCCGATCGTGGCGATCTTGCCTCCCCACTTCTGCTTCTGCTCCTCCCAGCTCGATACGTCATCAGCCACATAGGCATGGGAGATGGTGGTCGGGTTGCACCACTTCTCGCTCAGGTCGAAATAGATGCCGTTGCCGCAATTATGCAGGGCGACAATGGCTCCCGCTCCTCTGATCGTATCGCAGATCTTCTTGATGGACTCCCCTTCGAACTTCTCCCACAGGTCCTTGCTCAGGATGCTCTGGGAGCAGTAGAGATGGTCTACGCAGACCGCATGGGCTCCTGCTTCCGCCTGGGCCTTTGCATAGTCGATCAGTACTTC
>JADLDZ010000238.1 GCA_020846375.1 Nitrospirales bacterium
CATAAAGGAGGCGCTGGAGATCCATCTCCTCCCGGCCCGCGAGGAAGAAGGGACAGGCAATCTGATTGACGATCTCAGGGAGTACCGGAAGATGGACCTCTTCGTGAATTCCGAGGCTGCTGAGGACAGGGAGTTTCAGGCGAAGGGGGGCGAGCCGGTACTGGTATCCCACCGGCCCTTCACCGGAGAGGGGATCGACGCCCGTGAGCTTCCCCGTGCAGGGTTGGGCATCCTGCCTGAGGAAAGAAGGAGCATCGAGGATATCCCCCCCGCCCTGGAGAGGACCGGCAAGCGGATACTGGCGATCCTCCCCTCTGATGCGCAAGCGGTGCGCCTCAAGGAGATCCTGTTCGACGGGGCTGTCGTGGCACCCCTCGTGAAGAAGCGGGACGTCCCCTCCTATGAGGGAAATATCTGTATCACCATCGGAAGGCTCTCTTCGGGAGTGCACCTGCCCGAACTCCTGATCCTCACCGACCGCGACATCTTCGGAGAGAGGCCCACCTACCGCCCCATCAGGAAATCGAAAGTCTCACGCCTCCTGCTGAGCATCGACGACCTGAAACCGGGAGATTATGTGGTGCACAAGGACCACGGCATCGGCCGGTTCGCCGGGATCCAGCGGCAGAGGACCGACGGGAGCGAAGAGGACCTCGTCAGCGTCGATTATGCCAACGGCCGGATCTACGTCCCCTTCCACAGCATCGACCGCCTCCAGAAATACAGCGCCGGTGAGGGGCACCTGCCTCCGCTCGAAAAGCTGGGGAGCAGGAACTGGCAGAAGACGAAACAGAAGGTCAGGGAGAGGGTCAGGGAGATGGCGGAGAAGCTCCTTAAACTCTATGCGGAAAGGACGGTATCCCGTGGGTTCGTTTTCAGCGATGACACCCCCCTCCACCGCGAGTTCGACGACTTCTTCCCCTACGAGGAGACCCCCGACCAGATCACCGCGGTGGAAGAGATCAAGAAGCATATGCATTCCGACCAGCCCATGGATATGCTGGTCTGCGGCGATGTGGGCTACGGCAAGACCGAGGTCGCCATACGGGCCGCTTTCAGGGCTGTCTTCGACGGGAAGCAGGTTGCGGTGCTGGTGCCCACCACGCTCCTGGCAGAGCAGCACTACAGGAACTTCAGGACGAGATACTCCGGCTTCCCGGTGAAGATCGACTACCTGAGCAGGTTCAGGGACAAGGAAGAGGCCAAGAAGTGCATCACCGCCGCTGCCCGGGGAGAGGTGGACATTGTGATCGGCACCCATATGCTCCTGAACAAGAAGGTGCAGTTCCACGATCTGGGCCTCCTGATCATCGACGAGGAGCACCGCTTCGGGGTGGCGCAGAAGGAGAGGCTGAAGGAGTTGAAGAAGGGGGTGGATATCCTTACCCTCACGGCAACCCCCATCCCCAGAACCCTCCAGATGTCCCTTTCGGGGATACGGGAGATTACCACCATCGAGACCCCTCCCGAGGAGAGGCTTGCGGTGCGGAGCAGCGTCGCGGCCTTTAACGACCGGCTCATCAGGGAGGCTATCGAGAGGGAACTCGGAAGGGGCGGACAGGTGTTCTTCGTCCATAACAGGATCATGGACATCGACAAGATGGCCGCCTCCGTACAAAAACTTGTCCCCCAGGCAAAAGTCATCACCGCCCACGGCCAGATGAACGAAACACAGATGGAGAGGATCATGCTGAGCTTTCTGCACAAGGAGACCAACGTGCTGGTATGCACCGCCATCATCGGTTCGGGGATCGATATCCCCACCGCCAATACCATCATCGTGGACAGGGCGGACACCTTTGGGCTCTCCGACCTCTACCAGCTCAGGGGGAGAGTCGGGCGGGGAAATACCCAAGCCTATGCCTATTTCCTGATACCGGGAGAGGACCTTGTCACGGATGACGCGAAGAAGAGGCTGCAGGCGATCCAGGAGATGAGCTACCTCGGCGCCGGGTTCAGGCTGGCGCTGAAAGACCTCGAGATCCGGGGTGCGGGCAACCTCCTGGGGCCGGAGCAATCGGGATATATCCACGGCGTGGGGTTCGACCTGTACATGGAGATGCTGGAGAAGGCGGTGGCGGAGCTCAAAGGGGAGGAGATACGCGAGGAAATCGAGCCGCAGATACGGCTGCATCTCTCCGCCTTCATCCCGGAGGAGTATCTCTCCGACATCACCCTCAGATTGAGCATGTACCGCCGGATCTCCTCGGTGAAGTCCGCTGAGGCACTGGAAGACCTGCGGAGCGAAATCCTCGACAGGTTCGGTCCCCTCCCGGAAGAGATAGCCAATCTCCTGCACATCATCAAGATAAAGATCATGGCGAAGCTCCTCTTCATCGCCAGGGTGCACGATAGCGACGGCAGGTACCGCTTCCACTTCCTCTCCGACCCCGAGAACCAGTACAGGATCCCGGCGGACTTCTTCGACCGGCTCCTGAAGATCCTCTTCGAGATTTCCTCCCGCCCCGATCCGCACGGAGGGAAGCTGAAGTTCCTGCCCGACGGGTTCGAGCTGGACACCCGGAGCATCCCTGCCGGGGATGCCCTCCCCCGCGTGGAGAGTCTGCTCGGGCTCCTGGCGGAAGAAATGTGTGGAATAGACAAGAAAAAGGAAATTGGGTAAACTGAACGGGCAATGAAAGGAGCACAAAAGAGCACGATGAGAGGAGCAGGGGTGCCCGCATACGCACGCTTTCTCCTCGGCATCCTCGCCGCCCTTCTGCTGGGAGGCTGCGCCGGGGTGACTGTCGAAGAGGAGCGGGAGTCGGAGTACTTTTACAAGATGGGGATCTCCTATCTGAACGAGGGGAACATCCAGATGGCCTACGTACAGCTCCAGAAAGCATTGCAGATCAACCCCGACAGCCGGGAGGTGCTGAACAGTCTCGGCCTGGTGTATCTGCAGTTGGAGGACTTCGGCAGCGCGGAAAAGCTCTTCCTCAAGGCCATTTCCAAGGACCATCTGTTTTCCGACGCCTGGAACAACCTGGGCGTCACCTACATGCGGAAGAGGCAATGGAGCAAGGCGGTAGAGGCTCTCAGGAGCGCCCTCGCCAATCCCCTCTACCAGACGCCGGGAAAGGCTTTCTACAACCTCGGCACCTCCTTTTACCGGCTCGGGCAGTATGTCCAGGCTGCGGATGCCCTCAAGGACGCCATCAAGCGCGCCCCTGCATCCCACCTGGCGTATTACCGCCTCGCCCTCGTCTATAACAGGATGGGAAGATACGGGGATGCCGCCGCTGTCATGGTGCAGGCCATCGAGATGGACACCGTCTATCGGGGCGACCGGAAAAAGTTTGCGGACGATATAAGGCAGAGCCTGCTCACGACAAAGGGCGAAGACGAGGCGGATGCGCGGAATTATCTCGAAATACTGCAGTATTGAAGGGAGATGGAGGCGACGAGCGGATTCGAACCGCTGAATAAAGGTTTTGCAGACCTCTCCCTTGCCACTTGGGTACGTCGCCGTTATGGAAAACAAAAAGTAGGAAGGGGGAATAGCTCACCTTTCCTACTTTGTCCGCTCTTTATGGAGCGGGCGACGGGATTCGAACCCGCGACCCCAACCTTGGCAAGGTTGTGCTCTACCAGCTGAGCTACACCCGCAATAAGGACTTTTGCCCTGTATAGTAAGATTATTGCTACGGCATCAGCAAAAAGCCTATCAGAGAAATTATCATACTTTGCCCTTCTGTGTCAATTATTTCATCTTTTTTCTTCCATTACTCCGGCAGAAACATAGAAGTTTTTGTCTGTCATCCCGGCGAGCCTGTCCCCGCTTGTCGGGGATCACACGGGAGCCTTCCGGGAAAGGGCTGGGATGCTGATTCAGTTTTTTTCTAAAAGAGTACAACCTTGAATCCCAGGACTTCAGCACTCTGAGCCATAATACGATCGGCGGTGACGAGGACCTCTGAAGATAATTCTCTTGCTATCATAAGATGGAGTGCATCGAGAGTTCTCACAGGAATATCGGAAAGGAGCGCCATCAGATTTACGGCGCCGGGAGCTATGTCCTTGGGGAGAGGATGGCAAATAAGGAATCTCCGGCGGATATCCTCCTGAAAAGTCGCAAATATCTCCATTTCCATTGCCGGCGCTATGGTCTTGTCCCTTCTACGCCGTGAAAGAAGACAGCGCATTTCTATAATGGTAAGATCACTGATATCAACAGGGCCGTGCTTCTGCAGAAATTCTTCAACATCGTCAGATCGTGGTTCATTAATGTACCATTTCGCGAGCGCACTGGTATCGAAGTAGATGCAGTGCTCATCGAGCATCCCTGTCCTCACGGATCAGCTTTTTGCTTCCTTCCCGGGCGCAAGGCATTCTCTCACGAAGATTTCTGTGCGACGGCATAGCCGCTTTCCTTTCAAGTTGAACAATCCGCGCAACCGCCTTCCCTCTCTTCGTGATGGTAATTTCCCCTTCAGTCGCCAATATACGATCCAGATCGGACAATGCCTGCCGAGCCTCTCTTATGGTAAGACGTTTCATAATCTCCTCTTTCCATCTGCAACGCCTAACACTTACTACTACTCCGTCACTCTTGAATGTATGGTTTCACTGCTTGCCTGGCTAACCCCTCCCGGCCTCCCCTTACCCTAAGGGGAGGGGTAGATTCCCTTCTTCCCAAGGGGGAAGGTCTGTA
>JADLDZ010000239.1 GCA_020846375.1 Nitrospirales bacterium
GCATTGCATCCGCCGATGTACTTATAGAGGGGCAGCCCCGCTTCCAGGGCGGACGCATGGCATACCGCCATGGAAACGCCGAGAATGGCGTTGGCGCCGAGCTTGCCTTTGTTCTCGGTGCCGTCCAGCTCGATCATCGTCGTATCGAGAAGCGCCTGGTCTTCGGAAAGCATTCCCCTCAGCTCCGGGGCGATCTTCTCGATGACGTTCTTTACCGCTTTCAGCACTCCTTTCCCCTGAAACCTCTTCCTGTCCCCATCCCTCAGCTCCATAGCCTCCCTCATGCCGGTGGAGGCCCCGGACGGCACGATGGCGCTGCCGGATGCCCCGCTCTCAAGAACCACCTCGACCTCGACAGTGGGATTGCCCCTCGAATCGATTACCTCGCGTGCGAATACGTCCAGTATCTCACTCATACGTCCTCCTGGTGTGAAATAGTATATCGTCAGGGCGTGCAGGCACACCCTATTTTTTCGGCATATGTATCGCCTCGCCGTGCACGTCTTCCGCTGCTTCCATGAAGCCCTCGGCGAGGGTGGGGTGTGAATGGATCATGGAGGCGACTTCCCGCGTTGTCAGACCCGCTTTGATCGCCAGTGCGCCCTCATGGACAAGGTCCGCCGCGTGGGCGCCGATAATGTGCACGCCCAGGATTTTATCCGTTCCGGCATCGGAAATGATTTTTACCATGCCCTCGATTTCTCCCATGGCATGGGCCTTGCCGAGAGCCCTGAAGGGGAAGCGCCCTGTCCTGACCGGTATCCCCCTCTCCACGGCCTGATGCTCCCTGAGGCCTACCGAGCCGATCTCCGGGGAGGTGAAAATCCCCGCCGGGATCACGGAATAATCGATCCTCTCCTCTTTGCCGCAGGCATTGGAAGCGGCGATAATCCCCTCGCGGGAGGCGACATGGGCGAGGAGCGCTCCGCCTACCACATCCCCGACAGCGTAGATACCCCCGATGCTGGTTTCCATCTTCTCGTCGGTCACGATCTCACCGCGAGGTCCTATCCTGACGCCTGCCGCTTCGAGGCCGATATTCACGGTATTGAGGGATCTGCCGATCGAGACGAGCAGCTTTTCGGCGGAGAGTTCCTTTCCGTCCCCGAGGAATACGTGGATGTCCCCGTGCCCGCGTTCCACTCTCTCCACTTTTGTCCCGGTCAGCAGCCTGATCTTCTTTTTCTTGAATTCCCTTTCAAGGACCTCCGCTATTTCGTGGTCCTCCGCAGACAGTGCCCGCGGCATCGCCTCCACCATGGTGACCTCGGTCCCCAACTCCCTGAAGATGCAGGCGAACTCGCACCCGATGACGCCGGCCCCCACGATGAGGAGGCTCCGGGGGAGGGCGTCGATCATGACCGCATCGTCGCTCGAAAGGATGCGGTCCCCGTCGAAGGGGAAAAGGGGCAATTGGGCGGGGCGGGATCCCGTGGCGATGATGATTTTGTCGGATTCGACGATTTCGCCGGATCCATCCTTCCTCCGGACCTCTATCTTCCCGGGGCTGAGCAGCATGCCCGTTCCCTCGATGAGCCGGACGCCCCAGCTTTTGAAGAGGGAGCGGATGCCCCTGATCTGGGTGGAAACGACCTTCCGTTTCCGTTCCATGATCTTCGAAAGATTAGGGGTCGCCTGTCCGGACAGTTCGATGCCGTACTCTTCCAGTCTCCCGGCCTTGCGGAAGGCCTCGGCGGAAGCCACGAGGGTCTTGGTGGGAATGCAGCCCCAGTTGAGGCAGGTCCCCCCCACTTCCTCTTTTTCGATTACCGTCACCTCGGCGCCGAGTTGGGCGGCCTTCAAAGCGGCGACATATCCCCCGGGCCCTGCTCCGAGGACAGTTACCCTCACTTCGCTTCCTCTTCGATGTACTTCTCGTAATCCCCTGCATCCAGCAGGTCATCGACTTCGGAATCGTCTTCCATCTCGATGATGGCGATCCATCCTTTTCCGTACGGGTCCTCATTGATGATCTCCGGAGAGTCCGCGAGCTTCTCGTTCACCTCCACTACGGTTCCGCTCACCGGCGCGATCACTGAAGAAGTCGCCTTTGTGGACTCGATTTCCGCCATTTCGGTGCCGGCATCCACCGCGGATTCGACCTCGGGCAGATCGATATAGACGATATCGCCAAGGGCGTCTTGTGCATACTCGGTGATCCCCATCGTCGCTTTCTTGCCTGAAACTTTTACCCATGTGTGCTCTTTGTGGTATCTGAAATCGTCAGGATTCATGCCTTCCTCCTTGTGAGTGTCCCGGAAAATGGAATTTGAGAAATTCTTACCACAGTTTGCCGTCTTTGTCAAGCTGAATGCCGCCAGAAAATCAGGTATTTCCCGTAAAAGCCCTTTCTGGAAGGGACTTGAGGCGCTCTTCCCCGCCCCCTGCCGGGTATGTGCTTTTCACGGGGTGCGAGCGGTATGGTATCATATTTTCCATGGATGTTTTCAAGGCGAAAGCCGTCCTCTACGGACGGATGATCAAAATAACCCATTCCGTTTTTGCCCTCCCCTTTGCCTTCACCGGCGCGATCCTGGCCGCATCGGGCGCCCCCTCCCCGGAGAAGCTTTTCTGGATTGCCGTCGCGATGGTCGGCGCCCGGTCCGGTGCCATGGGCCTGAACAGGATCATCGACAGGAAGATTGATGCGGAGAACCCGAGGACTGCGGACCGGGAAATTCCGGCGGGTGCGATCCGGGTGCGTGATGCCGCCCTCTTCACCGCCCTCTCTTTTGCGGTTCTGCTCTTCGCCGCCTCCATGCTGAATCCCCTCTGCCTTGCGCTTTCCCCCCTCGCACTCGCCGTACTCTTCCTCTATTCCTACACGAAGCGGTTTACCTGGGCCGCCCATTTCGTCCTGGGAATCGCCATCTCAGCGGCTCCCCTGGGGGCGTGGATCGCGGTGCGCGGGACATTCGATGCGGAGATACTTCCCCTCGGCCTCGCAGTGGTATTCTGGCTTGCGGGCTTCGATGTGCTCTATGCCCTCCAGGACGTGGAATTCGACAGGAGCTACGGGCTCCATTCGATCCCGCAGCGGTTCGGCACCGGGCGGGCGCTGCTCCTCGCCCGTATCTTTCACGGCGTTACCTGGGCGCTGCTGTGCCTGACCGGGGTTCTCTTCTCTCTCAACTTTTTTTACTGGACGGGCATGGCGTTCGTTGCGGGCCTGCTGCTCTACGAACATTCCCTGGTGAAGCCCCATGACCTGAGCAGGCTGAACAGGGCCTTTTTCAACATGAACGGGTATATCAGCATCGCCGTATTTGTTTTTACCTCCCTATCTCTCATACAATGGTGACAGAAAGGAGCCTGCTTCCTATGGAATCTGCCGATTACCTTCTGTGCGGAGAATATGTACTACCGATGGACGGGACCCATCGGGTGATACAGGACGGTGCGGTTGCGGTGCGTGGCGGTGTCATTACGGAAGTGGGCGCTGCTGAAGAGATCCTGAAGAGGCACCCCTCCGCCCGCCTCAGGGAGGGGAGGGGAAAGGCGGTACTCCCCGGGCTCGTCAATACCCACACCCATGCCGCCATGGTGCTCTTCAGGGGGCTTGCCGACGATCTCCCCCTCAAGAACTGGCTCGAAAACCATATCTGGCCTGCCGAGGGCAGATGGCTCAGCCCCGCCTTCATTGACGATGCCGTCGAGCTGGCATGTCTCGAAATGCTCAAGGCGGGGATTACCACCTACAATGACATGTATTTTTTCGGAGACAGCACCGCGGCAGCGACGAAGAAAATGGGCATGCGGGCGGTGCTGGGGGCAGGCATCGTCGACTTCCCCACGAAAACGGGAAAGAATGCGGATGACTACCTGCGCAAAGCCGAACGGTTCATCGCGGACTGGAAGGGCGATGCGATGATTTCCCCCTGTCTCTCTCCCCATTCCGCCTATGCGTGCAGCCCGGAGACTTTGTCGAAGATCAGGGAAGCGGCGGAAAGACAGGGAGTCCCCCTCAGCATTCATCTCTCCGAAACGGAGTGGGAGGTGCAGGAGATCTTTTCCCGCTACGGGAAACGTCCCGTGGAGCACCTCGATTCCCTCGGCCTTTTAAGCGAAAGGCTCCTGGCTGCCCACTGCGTTCACCTGGACGAGCGGGAGATCGGGCTCCTTGCCGCGAGGGGGGTGGGGGTTTCCCATTGCATAGAGAGCAACCTGAAACTGGCGTCCGGGATCGCTCCTGTCACGAAAATGCTTACAGCGGGAATACGGGTGACTTTCGGTACCGACGGCGCCGCGAGCAATAACGACCTGAATATTTTCAGCGAAATGTCCACTGCCGCAAAGCTACATAAAGCGGCGGCAAAGGACCCGACCGCCCTCGACGCACGGACGGTCCTCCTCATGGCGACGCGATGGGGAGCGGAGGCGCTGGGGCTTGGCTCTGCCATCGGGAGTATCGAAGCAGGCAAGCGCGCGGACCTGATCGCCGTCGATATCCGGAAGCCCCATCTTGTCCCCCTGTATGATATTTACTCCCATCTGGCGTATTCCGCCATGGCCTCCGACGTGGATACCGTCCTGGTGGACGGCGTGCCGGTCGTGGAGAACAAGGTATTCCTGAGGGCGGATGAGGAGGAAATCATGCACAAAGCGGTGCAATGGGGCAGGAAGATCGCTTTGTGTAATGCGCATACATAGACCATTCATGCGCTCCCCGGATGCCGCACCCGGTACCGGGGGCATTTTTGCAAGAATTAGGAGAACGCGGCAGATTCCTGTGATAAAATAAGGAAAGGGAGAAATAAATCCGCACCCCGGAGGACATGCATGGCTAGTACGGATACATTCAGGGACGCCGCTTCTTGCTGGCAGGTCATCCTGTCGGACGTGGAAAAGAACAGGGGGCTGCTGTCCGAAATCGAGCGGTTTGCGCGGGAAAACACCGCGCCCTCTCCCGTGGTGTTCGGCACGTCCGGCTGGCGCGGTGAAATCGGCACCGACTATACCTTCAATAACGTGCGGATCGTCACCGAAGCCCTCATCGGGATGTTCAAGAGCGGCGACAGCGCCGTTATCCGGGAAATAGGGGCGGGAGACTTCGATGAAATCAGGAGGCGCGGCATCATCGTGGGGCACGATAACCGCTTTCTGGGCCGCGCGTTCGCCATGGAGGTCATCGGACGGCTCCAGCGGGCCGGCATCAGGACATGGTATGCGGGGGAGGCGACGACGCCGGAGTTCTCCGCAGGCATCGAGATGACCGGCGCCGCCTGCTCCATCAATCTCACTCCCTCCCATAACCCCGCGAATTATGCGGGTTTCAAGTTCAATCCCGCGGACGGAGGACCCGCAGGAACCTGGATCACCTCGAAAATAGAAGAGATCGCCAACAGGATGATGGGGGAGTCCCTGGTCCTGGAGCCCATCATACCCGAAGGGGGACCGGGGAGTGTGGAAGGGATTGATCTGCTGCAGCTCTACCTGCACTTCATCAGGGAGCGGGGGACGGTGGACCTGGACAGGGTACGGGAGTTCATCGACCGGGAGGACTGCCTCGTCTGTGTGGATACGGTGCATGGGGCGACGCGGGGGAGGGTGGAGCGCCTCGTCGGAGTCAGCGGGAAGATCGTCTATTTGAGGACGGCGGACGACTATCTCTTCGGCGGCAGAGCGCCCGAACCCTCGGAAAAGAACATGGAGGGAGTGGAAAACGTGCTGAGGAGCAGCTCCGCCCGCTTCAAGCTCGGCGTCATCATGGACCCTGACGGAGACCGCATACGCTACAGCGACGGGACCATGCAGATCCCCATGAATTATTTCGGCGCCATGGCCCTGCATTTTCTCCATGAGTACAAGAAGATCCCCGGGGTGGCGGCGAAGTCGGTGGGCACGAGCAACTTCGTGAATGCCATCGCGGAAAAGCGGGGGGTGCCGGTACGGGAGACGCGGGTCGGCTTCAAGAACTTCAGGCCCTACCTGCTCCGGACTTCCCCGGAGCGGGCCATTATCGCCTTCGAGGAGTCGGATGGCATCTCGGGGTATAACAACACATTGGAAAAGGATGCCCTCTTCGGGTTTCTCCTTGCCGTCGAGATGATGGCGGTCACCGGAAAGAGCCTGAGCGCCTATCTCCATTCCCTTATGGAGGAATACGGGCATTACTACCCCGACCGTTCCGGCATCGCGGTGGATCGCTCCCTTGTGGGGGAGCCTCTGGTGAAGAGGTTGTCGGTGATCAGGGAGCAGTATCCGAAGGGGACGGTGACTGAAATAGGGGGCAGAAAGAGGACGGTGAAGGACCTCATCACCGTCGACGGCACAAAGGTGGTCTTCGATGACGGTTCGTGGCTCATGATACGGCCCTCGGGTACGGAACCGAAGGTGCGCTTCTATATCGAGGCCAGGACTGAAGAGGGGAAAAAGGAGATCTTCGAGGCGGCGGAAAGGATAACGAGGGAAGCGCTCCGATAAAGGGGCGCACTACATATCGCGCCTCCCTTCGAGGGATTTCGCGAGGGTGACCTCGTCGGCGAATTCGATGTCGCTCCCGATGGGGAGACCGTAGGCAATGCGCGTGATCCTGACGCCGGAGGGCTTGAGCAGTTCGGTGAGGTAGCGGGCGGTCATTTCGCCTTTCGTGTTGGGGTTCGTGGCGAGGATGACCTCCTGCACGCCGCCCTCCCGGACCCTTGCCGCCAGTTCCCGGATTTTCAGTCTGTCCGGCGTCACTCCGTCCACCGGGGAGAGCGCCCCAAGCAGGACATGGTACTTCCCATCGAAGCTTCCCGTCCTTTCTATGGCAAGGATATTGCTCGGCTCTTCCACCACGCATATCCTGCTGCCGTCCCGCGACGGATTGCTGCAGATCTCGCAGGGATCGGCACCGGTGATGTTGAAACAGACCGAGCAGAACTTCGCTTTCTCCTTCACATCGGTGATGGCAGCGGAGATCCCCTGCGCCTCTTCCCGTGACATGGTCAGGATGAAGAACGCGAGCCTCTGGGCGGTTTTCCTGCCTATCCCCGGCAGTTTGGTAAGCTGGGTGATGAGATTCTCGACTATGTTCTGTGTCATAACGGTAACGGGCAGGTGCTCCTTCCGGCTCCCATGCCCCTTCGCTCCTTTTCTCCCGCCCCGTGGGGAAGTTATTTGAAGAGATTGCCGAGGCCGCCCCCCATTCCGGGGATCTGCAGGCCCATGGTGAGCTTCGACATCTCTTCGTTCACCATCTGCTGCGCCCTTCTCAATGCCTCGTTCGCTGCGGCGAGGATGAGGTCCTGCAGCATTTCCACGTCATCGGGGTTGACTACGTCCTTCTCTATTTTCACGGAGATCAGCTCTCCCCCCCCATTTGCGACAACGGTCACCATCCCGCCTCCGGCCGTTGCTTCAACAGTTTTGGTCCGCGCCTCTTCCTGCATCTTCTGCATCTGTTCCTGCAGCTTCTGGGCTTGACGCATCATGTCTCCCAGCATCTTCTTAGACATTATCTCCTCCTTTTTTGATGGGTATGATATCCACGATCCGGCCTTCGAACAGCTCGAGTGCCTCCAGGACGACAGGGTTCTGCATCACCTTTTCTTTCAAATCCTTCCTGCTCGCAGTGGGGGCCTGTGCCGTCCCGATGACGATATCCACGGTTTTACCGCAGAGCCCCCCGAGAGTCTTCGCGACCAGAGGAAGACTCTCCCGTACGGAATCGGCATGTACGGAAAATCCTCCGTTGAACGTGAGGGTGATTTCCGTCCCGTTCGCGGAAAACACCGCTTCCCGCAGCTTGCTGGCTAGGGGATGATTGGTCTCGTCGATCTTCTCGACGGCCGCGCTCCATACATCGGCAAGCGGAGAGTCCGAGGTATGCGGTACCGGGGCAGGCTCTTCCGCAGGGGCAGCTTCTTGCAGCACGGGGCTTAGCTCCTCGGTTCCTTTTCGCGGGAGGGCCTTCTCGCTGCGCTGTCCTTTCTTTCCTGCACTCTCCTGCCGCGAAGCCTCCCTGCCGGTGCTCCTCCTTGCAGGGGGAGCGTCCTCCGCCAAGGGGGTTCCCGGACGGGACCCCTGCGGCCCGCCTCTGTCCTCTGCTCCCCCGAGCGCCCGGAGCGCCTCGTCAACAGCCTTGAAATGGCTCAGGAGACTCAGACGGATGAGCGTCATCTCGAGTGCGATCCTCGGGTAAAAAGCGCTCCTGATGCCCGGCTCCGCCTTGATCAGCTCGGAAAGGAGGAGCGCCATATGTTCCTCGGAGGTCTTCTCCTTCAGGGAGGCGATCGCCCGCGCCTCCTCCTCGCTCACGTCCATCGTCTCCTCCATCCCGTCGACGATCTTCGCGACAAGGAGGTTCCGTACGAACTGCAGCAGGTCACGGGTGAAGCTCTTCAGGTCGGTCCCCGTGGAGGTAAGCCCGGCGATGAGGGAAATGATCCCTTTGCGGTCGCCGCCAATCACCCCCCCGGTGATCCGCGACAGGGTCTCCACATCGGTAATGCCGAGGAGGTCCTTGACGTCCTCGGCGGAAATCGTATCGGAAAAGGAAGTCACCTGATCGAGGATGGTAAGGGAATCCCGCATGCTTCCGTCCGCAGCACGGGCGACGATGTCCAGCGCGGCAGGCGCTATGGAGATGCCTTCCGCCTCGGAAATGGACTTCAGCCTCTCCTTTATCTTATTGACGGTAATACGGGTGAAGGGGAGGTGCTGGCACCGGGAAAGCACGGTGGGCGGAATCTTCTTCGGCTCGGTGGTGGCAAGCACGAAGACCACATGGGGCGGAGGCTCCTCAAGGGTCTTCAGGAGAGCATTGAAAGCGGAGGTGGAGAGCATGTGCGCCTCGTCGATGATATAGATCTTGTACCGGGCACCGGAGGGGGCATAGCGGACCCTCTCCCTGAGATCCCTTATGTTATCGACCCCTGTGTTCGAGGCCCCGTCGATTTCAGAGACATCCACGGAGGCGCCGCCGGCTACCTCCACGCAGACAGGGCAGTGTCCGCACGGTTCGGGCGTCGGTCCGTTCACGCAGTTGAGCGCTTTTGCGAGGATCCTCGCCGTGGTGGTCTTCCCTACACCGCGGGGTCCGGAAAAGATATAGGCATGGGCCACTTTCCGGGAAGCAAGGGCGTTCTTCAGAATACGCGCTACATGCTCCTGTCCCGTCAGGTCATCGAGGGTCTGCGGTCTCCACTTTCTCGCTAAAACAAGGTATGCCATAACTCCTCTGTCTCATGAATGACCCCCCGCTCCACCGCGGGTTCATGGTCATCCGTGGAGGCGGGGAGCGTTCCGGCCATGGAGGTGAGGCGATCCTGTTTTTCTTCAGCCGGCGGCCGGCCTGCCCGGCGTCGCTCTCATCGTCCGGCGGTGCGGGTGATGAGCATCAGCCGTGAGCAAGGTGTTGTTATGGGACCGGCTTGCTGCGGCACCCAGACGAAGCGCTTACCGTTGCTTCCTTCCGGACCTGGCGGAGTTCACACCAGCCTGCTGCGCAGGGCCAGCCCCCGGCTGAAGAAAAACATCTGGCGGAGAGGGAGGGATTCGAACCCTCGGTGAGTGTTAGCCCACACACGATTTCCAGTCGTGCACCTTCAGCCGCTCGGCCACCTCTCCAACTGGTGCTGATCTTGTTCGTATTGTATGGTACCGTGGTATTTATTGCAATACCGGTGTCGGAACTCTTTATTGTAAGATTTCATGCCGAAAAAATCCAGTGGGCAGGAGGAGGTCCGGCTGTGATATAATCTCAGGGTCTTGCGGGCTTCTTTCGTAGTCCGGATGTGTGTCGTAAGGAGTGAGAAGATGAAAGGAAAAGCTTTTGCAGCAGCAGCGGTAATGGTGGTTGCATCACTGGTAGGTCTCTACTATCATGTAACGGAGACGGGTACGACGAAAGTCGTTATGAAACAGGAAAAACAGATTTCCCCTGCGACGTCGGCCCCCCCGGCTGAAAAGGAGGTCTCCCCGGCCCAGCCGGTGTATCAGTTCAGTACTGCAGCACCGTCCTCTGCCGGGATGGGCGATGTTTCCGCCCTCATTTCCCGCTATCTTCCGGGGAAGCAGGACGGCTTCGAGACGCGCCTCAAGCTCAGCGAGGCGTTGTATGAAAACAACTATGCACCCGACGCCCGGGGAATTTTCAACTCTCTCAACGATGCGGACATATGCGGGTTCATTACCTCGAAAACGCCGGGTGCCCGGTGCGAGGGAGACATGCGGGCAAAGCTGGGCGAGCTGCTCTATGCCGACGGCTATCTCAAGCTTGCGAAAGATCTCCTGACGGCCCTGGTTTCCGAATCGACGGCCCGGATGACGAATGTGGGAATCGACGCTTTCAAGACCCTGAGGAGCGCGTACCGCAGCTCCGGGGAAATGGCGAAATACGAGTCTCTCATCGAATCCATTCCCGAATCATACCCGTTGAAGCCCGAAATCCTGATGGACGCTGCCAATTTCTACGCGGAGGAGGGGAACAAGGAGAAGGCGAAGAGTATTCTCACGGCCGCCCTCGACAAGTTCCCGCAGAATACCGCTCTCCATGCCTTCATGGAGAGCAGGTTCGGAGTGGAGTCTGTCCAGTAACAGGGGAAGGAACTGATTTTTCAGGGCAAAGGTTCCTCCCTTTGCCTCTTTTGAAATATGGCGAGCGGAGAAGAGAAGGCCTGGGAGATACTGGCGGCGCTTTCCCCTGCGGAGGTGTGCAGGAACGCGCAGGCAGCCTACGACGAAGGGGCAGGGTCGTATGTCCTTGTTTCCTGCGGGATGGAGGTCTGCATCGTTCCGCGTGAGAGGAAGATCTGCAGCAGCGCTCCTGGCAGCGACCTGCTCCTGCAAAGGCTGGTCTACTTCTTCAAGCTCTCCGTCCTGTGGTATCTCTGCAGTGCAAAGGACATCGCCCTGTCGGGGCGGTTGGTGAGTCCCATCAATCTCAGGGGGGGGCAGCTCTACTTCAGGGGCTCCCATGTGTTCCCCAATGAAAAGGTCGCACAAAAATACGGGTCTGACGCGGCGGGGTTCATCGCCCGGGGCAGAGAACTTGGCGGCGAGGTGCTGGAGCACGGCGATGCCGCCGTCAGGCTTTTCCCCCTGCCGCGGGTACCCGTCGTGCTGATACTCTGGACCGAGGACGAGGAGTTCCCTCCCCGTGTGGACCTCCTCCTGGATTCCACCTGCGAGATGCAGCTTCCGCTGGACATCGTCTGGTCCATCGCCATGATGAGTCTCCTGAGCATGCTCTGAAAGTAGTGGTAGCGTGGCTCTCTTATTTCTTCAGTTTCCAAGTCTTTCTAATGTGCTAATTCCCTTGTAGTATTTTGCTGCTCTATATAGTAGAAAAATAGTATTAGAGCGCATTGAAATATCAGAAATGATTTCAGTAAAATACACTTGCTTTACAATAAATGACATACTGAGGTCGTAAGCAAATAAAGGAGGCATACACTTGTGCCTATTCCTGACTACGAGACCTTAATGCTGCCACTTCTGCGCATTGCCGAAGCAAAAAAAGGAAATGAAGTAGCTCTGATCGATGCGATAGCACAACTTTCTTCTGAATATGGACTTACAGAAGAAGAAAAGAGGGAATTGCTTCCCAGCGGAGGCACAAAGTTTTCCTCTCGTGTTTCTTGGGCAAGGACATATTTGCAAAAAGCTGGCCTGATCGAGGCTACTCGTCGCGGTTGCTTCAAAATCACTCGTCGCGGCTGCGAGGTTCTGAAAAAGAGACCCCAACGAATCGATAATAAAATTCTTTCACAATTCGAAGAATTTAGAGAATTTCAGGGGAGAAAGAAAATAAAAAAGGAAAATGATCTTACCTCCTCCGAAACACCTATTGAGTCGATAGCTACTTACTACGAACAAATACGTGCTGCTTTGGCATCTGAATTGCTCGACAGGATAAAAAGATGCTCTCCTCAATTTTTTGAGCGACTTGTTATACGCCTGCTTGTGCAAATGGGATACGGCGGTTCATTGAAAGATGCAGGCCAGGCTATCGGTAGGACAGGCGACGGAGGAATTGACGGCGTTATTCGAGAAGACAAGCTTGGTCTGGACAATGTTTATATTCAAGCAAAGCGGTGGACGGATAAATCAGTCGGCAGTCCTGACATAGACCAGTTCGCAGGCGCCTTGTCCAAGAAGAAAGCGACTAAAGGCATATTCATTACAACATCCGCCTTCACAAAAGATGCGCTTGCTTCGGTCCGTAAATATTCATCTCGAATTATTCTCATCGACGGCATTAATCTCGCAGATTACATGATCGATTATGGTATCGGCGTATCAGTTGCCTCAACGTATGAGATCAAAAAGATTGATTCAGATTTCTTTGATGGGGATCTTGAATAGACATCCGAAAAAACTGCGATTGGAGGGCCGAACTTGTCGGATCGGAGTTTTCAGGCGCTTATCGAACAAGAGAGGGACATTGACCTCGGATGTCAATAGTGGACACGAAACCATTCATGCTGCCAGCCGTTCGGCATAGAATTCTTGCCTATACGCCGCAGGGGACAGATATCTCAGTCTTTCCTGCCGACGCTGCCGATTGTAGAA
>JADLDZ010000240.1 GCA_020846375.1 Nitrospirales bacterium
CCCTCCGCTTTCAGGCGCGCCAGTTGGTCGCGCAGTTCCCCATGGATTTCAGGAGCGAGAAGGCTCCTGACCGGCTCCAGGTCCCTGTTCATCCATGCGGCCTGCACCTTGAAGAAAATATCCGTCGCCTGCTCCCTGAACCTGTTTTCTTCAAAACCGGGGTCGAACTGCCGCAGATGAGAGAGACCTGTCTCGATGTCGTTCCTGTACGGGGATGCCGCAGGCGCGTCCTGCACGGGCGTTTTTCCGAACGATGTCTCTTCGTCGGGCTGATACCGGAAGGCAGGTTCCGGACGGCGGTTCTGATAGGCACCCTCGTAGGCAAGGCGCCTCCTCGATTGCACTATCTTGTAGATGACAAAAATTATCAGACCGATGAGGACGATCTCCAGAATTCCTATTCCGCCGCCGAAGCCGCTGCCGGAGTTGCCGAAGCCCAGACTCCTGAAGAGCAGGGCGCCCAGGAAGCCGCCGGCCAGACCTCCTGCAAGGCTTCTGAAAAAGCCCCCGGTGGAAGAGGGGGCCTGGGCTGAATAGGGGGCGGTGCTTCCCTGCCGGTTCTGGTCTTTGTTCTGATACGGGCTTTGCCTCGAATAGGGAGACTGCGCCGGCGCCGAATAGGTGCGTGATCCCCGGCTGCCCAGGGTGCTCCCCCCGCTGCCTCCGCTCCGCCCCGCACGCGCAAAGGCGCTTTCCTCAACGGCAGCGGCAAAGAAGAGCGCTATGGCGAAAAGCAGCAGAATTTTTTTCATTTTCATGGTGTCTCCTTCCAAAATATTTCAGGCTATCTAATTATACTCTACTTACCCTTGTTTCTGTCGAAGCGGCAGGGCAATCGCATCAAAATGCCCAGTCAGTGTGTATCGCTTTGAGATTGCTTCGCTTTGCTCGCAATGACAGAGGGGAGAAGAGCTCGCAATGACTGCCATTGCGAAGGGTTGTATCCTGAAGCGATCCCGCTATTGTCCCTTGCATCGCTCCTTTCATGAGATTGCCCTGGGAGTGATCTCGTATCACCTTGAAAAAAAAGGCTTGACAGGATGGCTCTCCAAGGGATATCACCTATTCCCCTATTTTTCAGGAAGTTGTTGTGCCTATTTTTTAGGCAGGACAGGAGGAACCCAGCAGGAGCGCAGGTTTGAGCATCTTATTTACCCATTTATCCACAACCGATGTGAAGAAGAGGGAGGGTCCGGAGGGGTATATTTAAGGTAAGATCTTGAATGAATTTGATAAAAATGTGATCGGTGTGCTTGAAAGCCCTCTGTCGGAAAGTCCCGCTTTCTGGTGGGAAAACCTGAAATGATCAAAAAATGTGCAATTTTTCCCGGAGGCGCTACGGAAAAAGCGTAAGAAGTAAGGGTAGGAGGAGTGGCTGGGGAGAGAGGATTCGAACCCCTATAAGCAGATCCAGAGTCTGCTGTCCTGCCGTTAGACGACTCCCCAAACCGCAACGCAGCGCGGAAGAAGGTCCTTTCTCCTACCATCGCACGAACAGACAAAAATTTCAAGAACGCTTTGCGAACGCACTGACGACCGACAGCCCATTTTCCCCTGCCCGTGTGGTGCGTTGGGTATTTCCGCTTCCCCCTCACTATATCATGTTGTATGTTCTTCACTGCATTCAAATACCCTCTGAATGTATGGAATCCCCTGCAGTCTCGCTTCCAGCGCCGGGCATAAGTGCCGGTAGTTGCTTACTTCAAAGCGGGTCGCCTCCCTTGGAACGCCTCTTGCTCTTCCTGGACGAGGAAAACTGACGCATGAAAAGGAAAAATATAATGCAGACAGCGACATATGCAACGGAAAAGAGAAGTCATAAAAAGCACATCCTCGTGGCGGGCCTCGGGAACAGTCTCCTCAGGGACGACGGAGTGGGAATCCATACGGTGAGAGCGCTCCAGGGGTTTGATTGCCCCGGAATAATGGTTGCGGAGGTGGGGACTGATGTTCTTGATGCGGTCCATCTCCTCGAATGGGCCGACAACATTCTTATCATCGATGCGATGCAGGCAGGGGGGGAACCCGGCATGATCCATTCCCTCAGGGGACGCGATATCGGGAAGCCCGGCATGCATGCCTCCCTCCATCAGGGCAGCTTCGTGTCGGCCCTGGACCTCTTCCCGGAAAAGGAACAGCCTGTCATTACCATCCTCGGGGTGGAGCCGGAAAGCATCGAGTACGGTACCGAACTCTCTCCGACGGTCGAAAAGGCCATCCCGCATCTTCTGCGGATCGTCGAGGAGATCATCGCCTGCTGGCAGGTAAAGTGGTAAAGCCTCTCCCCCGTTTTGACCGCGGCAGCCACCGCGGATTATAATGGGGGTGTGCAGCCGAATGCCGCTGAAGACGGTCTGCCTGCACACCCTTGAAAACCGGCCGCAACGGAACTGGTGCAATGCACGAACTGTCGATTGCCAGGAGCATGCTGGACATCGTGAGGGAGCAGATGGCCCGCCACGGCGCCGAAAAGCTCAGGAGCCTGAAAATAAGAGTCGGCGAAATGACCGCGGTCGAGCCGCAGGCCCTGCTCTTCTGCTTCGAAGCGTGCACGAAGGATACGCCGCTGGAGGGGGCGGCCCTCGACATCGAGGTGGTTCCCCTTGCCGGCAGGTGTGAGGAGTGCGGTACGGAGATGCGCATCGAGGGATACTCCGCCCAATGCCCGGCCTGCCGGAGCGCATCCGTCGAGCATATCTCCGGACATGAGCTTGCGATCGTCTCCATGGAGGTGGACAAGACCGATGCATGACATCGCCCTCGACGAAAAGATCCTTGCGAAGAACGATGCTCTTGCCCGCGAAAACAGGGAGGCCCTGAAGAGGCACGGCATCTTCTCGATAAACATGGTAAGCTCCCCCGGATCGGGCAAGACCACGATCATCGAGAAGACGGCGGAGCGTCTGCGCAACAGGGTCGGCATGGCGGTCATCGAGGGCGACATGCAGACCGATCTGGACGCGCAGCGGATAGCCCGCTGCCGCATACCGGTCCGGCAGATCACCACCGGCAGGGCGTGCCATCTCGACGCCCATATGGTGCACCATGCGCTCCCCTGGGTGTTCGGGCTGGAGAACGTGCGATTGCTCATCATCGAGAATGTGGGGAATATGGTCTGCCCCGCCGAATACGACCTCGGCGAGGAGATGAAGGTGGCGGTCATGAGTGTCACCGAAGGGGACGACAAGCCGCTCAAATATCCCGCACTGTTCCATGCGGCAAAGGCGCTGCTTATCAACAAGACCGACCTCGTGCGCTTTACCGATTTCGACCTGCGGAGGGCGGAGGAGAATGCTCTGAAGGTAAACCCCCGCCTTACGGTCTTCACCATGTCCTGCACCGACGGCACCGGACTGGGAGAGTGGGCTGCCTTCCTGGCAGCGCACAGCGTGCAGTGAGGGCGAGGATCCGGGTGGCCGGTATGGTGCAGGGGGTGGGCTTCCGCCCCTTTGTCTATACCCTGGCGCAAAAGCACCGGCTCAAGGGCTTCTGCCTGAACGATTCGGAAGGGGTGCTCGTTGAGGTCGAGAGCGATGGCCCGCACGGCGTGCCCGGGGCGCTGGGGGAGTTCATCGATGAGCTGAGGTCGTCCGCTCCCCCTCTCTCGCGGATCGATACGCTCACCGCGGAGTTCCTGCCCCGCCCGGGACACTACGACACCTTTACCATCAGGGAAAGCGCCCACCGCGAGGAGAAGTGTGCGCTCGTATCGCCCGATATCTCCCTCTGTCCCGATTGCCTGCGGGAGATGTCCGATCCCTCCGACCGGAGGCACCGGTATCCTTTCATCAATTGCACCCATTGCGGTCCCCGCTATTCCCTTATTCTCGATAGCCCCTATGACCGCCGCACGACCACCATGGCGCCTTTCCCCCTGTGCACTGAATGCGAGAGGGAGTACCGCGATCCCGCTCACCGCCGGTTCCATGCACAGCCGAATGCCTGTCCTGCATGCGGGCCGCAGGTGGAGCTGGTGCGCGGCACCTCTTCCTTTATGGGAAGAGGAGAGGGCGATCCGATCCGGGACACCATTGGGCTATTGAGGCAGGGAGCGATTGTCGCGATAAAGGGGCTCGGCGGATTCCATCTCTGTTGCGATGCCGTGAACAGCGCTGCCGTGGAAAGACTCAGGGCGCGGAAGAGGAAGTCCGGAAAGCCCTTCGCGATAATGGTTCCGGATCGGGAAACAGCACGGAGCCTCTGTTCCGTGAGCGAAGAGGAGGAACATCTCCTTCTGAGCAGGGTCAGGCCCATCGTTCTCCTGGAAAAGATCGATCCCTGCCCACTGGCGGCTGCGGTCGCCCCCGGCTCCCGCACCCTCGGCGTGATGCTCCCCTACACCCCTCTGCACCATCTCCTGTTCAGC
>JADLDZ010000241.1 GCA_020846375.1 Nitrospirales bacterium
GATAATGTAACCATAACGGTCGAGCTGATAGCACCCATTGCCATGGAGAAGGAGCTGAGATTCGCCATCAGAGAGGGCGGCAGAACCGTGGGTGCAGGTGTCGTTACTGAGATCCTGGAGTAGATAAATGAGAGATATAATACTGTTCCAGTGCACGGAGTGCAAAAACAAGAATTATTCCAGCATGAAGAATAAGAAGAATACGACGGATAAATTGCAGTTGAAGAAATACTGCAGGCATTGCAGGAAGCATACTCCGCATAAGGAGACGAAGTCGTAAAGAAAAGGGGTGCATCCCCGGAGCAAGCCCCGGATTACGAATTCTTCAGGAATGCGGGGCTTGGGAGGGGGGATTTGCCGCTGAGGCTAGGCCAGTAGCTCTAACGGCTAGAGCATCGGACTCCAAATCCGAGGGCTGGGGGTTCGAATCCCTCCTGGCCTGCCATTTCTTCTCATGTCCGGCGGCCGGCGGAGCGTCGGGGAGAAAGGACGGGCAGCGGTACGCCATGAACCGACGAACGGAGTGAAGGAGCGGGGATGATCGAAAGGCTGAAGGGGTTCTTTCATGATGTGAAGATTGAGGCGAAGAAGGTCAATTATCCTTCGAAGGACGAGCTTATCGGCTCCACGTGGGTGGTTATCTCCACGGTGGTGATTTCTTCGGTCTTCCTGGGTCTCGTTGATATGAGCCTCGCGAAAATAATCAAACTACTGGTAAGGTAAGGGGATGGGTAAAAGCTGGTTTGTCGTCCATACATACTCCGGGTATGAGGAAAAGGTCAAGGCCTCCATCGAGGAAAAGGTCAAGCTGAAGGGGCTTGAGGAGAGGATCACGCGGATCCTCATCCCTACCGAAAAGGTAGTGGAGCTCAAGGGAAAAAAGAGAAGGGAAACCGACAGGAAATTTTATCCCGGGTATATCCTGGTGGAGATGGAGCTGGACGATGAGACATGGCATCTCATCAAGAATACTCTCCGCGTTACCGGCTTTGTCGGAGGGAGCAAGCCCGTACCCTTGCCGGATGAGGAAGTGGATGTAATACTGCAGCAGATGGAAAAGGGTCCCGTACCCCAGGTGAAGAGCCAGTTCGAAAAGGGGGAAGGCGTACGGATAACGGACGGACCCTTCAGTAACTTTGTCGGGTATGTGGACGAGGTCGATATGGACCACGGAAGGCTTCGTGTCCTGGTGAGCATCTTTGGAAGACAAACCCCGGTGGAGCTCGCTTTCTCTCAGGTGGAAAAAGCTTAATTAGCTCGTAGCTCATGGCTCATGGTTTCGGCTGTGAACACTGAGCTATCAGCTATGGACTAAATTAGGAGGAAATTCATGGCTAAGAAAGAGGTAGTCGCACAGGTTAAACTTCTGATCCCTGCAGGGAAAGCCAACCCGGCCCCCCCCGTGGGGCCCGCTCTCGGCCCCCATGGCGTCAATATCATGGGCTTCTGCAAGGAGTTCAACGCCCAGACGCAGAGCATGGGGGAAACCCTTGTCCCTGTGGTCCTGAGTGTTTACAATGACAGGTCATTTACCTTTATCCTGAAGACCCCCCCCGCGTCCGAACTGATCAAGAAGGCGGTGGGCATCGTGAAGGGGTCCAGTGTTCCCAATAAAGATAAAGTCGGCGCGCTGACCGGTGCACAGGTCGAGGAGATTGCGAAGACGAAGCTCCCGGACCTGAATACCACCTCTATCGAGGCCGCCAAGAACATCATCAGGGGAACGGCGCGGAGCATGGGCGTGGATATAAGGGAGTAAGGAGGAAGAGACATGGGCAAGAAACTCAGCACGGTGGAAGCAAGAGTCGATACGAGCAAGGAATATCCCGTAGAAGAAGCCCTCGCCCTTGTGAAGGAGGGCACCTACGTCAAGTTCGACGAGACGGTGGATCTGGCAATAAACCTCGGCGTCGATCCGAAGAAGTCGGACCAGATGGTAAGGGGAACGGTGGTGCTGCCGTACGGAACGGGAAAACCGGTGCGTGTTCTCGTTTTCGCCAAAGGGGAGAAGGAGAAGGAAGCCAGGGAGGCAGGCGCCGATTATGTGGGCGCAGAGGATCTCGTCGAGAAGATCCAGCAGGGGTGGCTTGAATTCGATAAGGCGGTGGCGACCCCCGACCTGATGGGCATGGTGGGAAAACTGGGCAAGGTCCTCGGACCGAGGGGGTTGATGCCTAACCCCAAACTGGGAACGGTCACCTTCGATGTCGCGAAATCGGTCAAGGAAATCAAGGCGGGCAAGGTTGAGTATAAAGTGGAAAAGGCCGGCATTGTCCATGTCCCGGTGGGGAAGGTGTCCTTCGACAGGGAAAAGCTTTTGGAGAATGCGATTGCGGTCCTCAAGTCGGTGACAAAGGCAAAGCCGGCGACCTCAAAGGGAAAGTATCTCAAGAAGATCACCGTGTCCTCGACCATGGGACCCGGCATCAAGGTCGACGTCGGACGCCTGAAGATTTCTTGAGATCCGGACCGCGGCGCGCGGCCTTCCGCAAAGGAGGCGATACGCTCCGCACTCCCCGGGACGAGCTGTAAACAGGCGTTGCCTGTATTCATTAATGTCAGAGACAGCAGGCAGGACGAGAGAGTCGTCCTTTAAGCGATCCGAAGCATGACGGCCTGCCGAGACAGAGGCAAGAGGAAAGAGCGGGTGCGCCCTTCGCAGCGTATCTGTTTTCGATCAACACTTGCTCCCTGCTTTACGACAGTCTCTGGGAAAGGAGAAAGGTTCTGATTACCAAAGAGAAGAAATCCCAACAGATAGCCGAGCTTGCCGAGAAGTTCTCTCAATCGAAAGCCGTTGTCTTTACCGAGTACAAGGGATTGACCGTTGCGGAAATCGCTGCATTGAGGAGCCTCCTGCGGGAAGTGGGCGCAGAGTACAAGGTGGCGAAGAACACCCTGATCTCCATCGCTGCAAAGGGGACCCCGGTCGAAGCGGCGCAGGATCACTTTGTCGGACCCACCGGCATTGCCTTCGGTTTCGATGATCCGGTGGCGGCTGCCAGGAAAATCCTCGAGTACTCCGCCAAGAACGACAAGTTCAAGGTAAAGAGCGGAATCGTCGAGGGAAGCTTCTTCACGGCTGACGAGCTCAAGGAAGTGGCGAAGCTTCCGCCGAAGAATGTGCTCCTCAGCATGATGGCGGGCGCATTCCAGGCCCCGGCGACAAAACTCGCCGGTGCGCTGTATGCAACCGTTGCACAGCTCGCCTATGCCCTGGAAGCGGTGCGCAACAGGAAGAGTGCCTGAAAAGTTTTGCGTTTACGGCAAACGATACCCGATAAAGATAAATGGTAAATAAGGAGGAAGTTCCCATGGCAGTTACGAAAGATGATGTTTTCAGTTTTATCGACACAATGACCATTCTCGAAATGTCCCAGTTCATCAAGGAGTTCGAGGAGAGATACGGTGTTACCGCAGCAGCTCCGGTGGCGGTGGCCGCCGCCCCTGCCGCAGCGGGAGCCGCCGCTCCTGCCGCAGAGGAAAAGACGAGCTTTGATGTTGTCCTTTCGTCCGCCGGAGACAAGAAGATTCAGGTCATCAAGGTGGTGAGGGAGCTGACAGGTCTCGGCCTCAAGGAGGCGAAGGACCTGGTGGACGGAGCTCCCAAACCGGTGAAGACCGGCGTCACCAAGGAAGAGGCGGATGCGATGAAGGCGAAGCTCGAAGCGGAAGGAGCGGGAGTAGAAATTAAGTAGAGACTGGTATAGGTGTACGGTATGGGTGGCAGGGTCTCCCGGGAGACCCTGCCACCCCTATTGCTTTTTGCGAACCGGTAACCTGACAAAAGGAGAGCTATGGCTAAGCTTTTGAGAGAGAGGGTGAATTTCGGAAAAGTCCCTTTGGTCCTGGAAGTCCCGTACCTGGTGGAGTTCCAGAAGAGATCTTTCGACAGATTTCTGCAGAAGGAGGTGGAAACGGACAAGAGGGTGGACGAAGGGTTGCATTCCGCCTTTCACAGCGTTTTCCCCATTACCGATTACAATGACACCTCTTCCATAGAGTTCATATCGTATACACTCGGCGAGTCGAAGCTAACCCCGCGGGAGTGCATCCTGAAGGGACTGACCTACGCCGCACCTCTCAAGATAAAGGTGAAGCTCAACATCTGGGAAAAGGACGAGAGGGGCAAGCGGGTCCTGAAAGAATCGCGGGAGCAGGAAGTCTATATCGGCGACATGCCCATCATGACCGAGACCGGCAGCTTTATCATAAACGGAACGGAAAGAGTAATCGTCAGCCAGCTGCATCGCTCCCCCGGCGTGTATTTCGCCCCGGACAAGGGGAAAACCCATGCAAGCGGCAGGCTTTTATATACGGCACGTGCAATCCCCGCCAGGGGCTCCTGGCTGGACTTCGAGTTCGATTCGAAGGATATCCTGTATGTAAGGATAGACCGGCGCAGGAAGCTGCCCGCCACCATTGTCCTCAAGGCTCTCGGCTACTCCAACGAGGACCTGCTGAAGACCTTCTACCCGGTGGAGGAAATAAAGCTGCAGGGCAGGGAGGAATATACGAGGGTGGTGAGCGAGGTGCTCGCGGGGGTCAGGACGAAGCAGAGCATTGTCGCTCCACGGACCAACGAGCTCATCGTGAAGGAGGGGAGCAAGATCACCAAAGCCTCCCTGAAGAAAATGGAGACCGCCGGTATCCGGGAGGTTTCCATACCTCGGAGCGAGATCATCGGAAGGGTGACCCTTACGGATATCGTCGACCCCGCGACGGGGGAGATCATTCTCGACGGAAACAAGGAGATTACCGAGGAAGTATTCCAGAAGATAGTCTCCCTGAAGATACCTGCGCTGCACCTGTTGTTCATCGACAATGTCAACTACCTCCCCTCTTTCCGGGAGACCCTCCTTACGGACAGGGTGACAAAGCAGGAAGAGGCGCTGAAAGAGATCTACCGGAAGCTGAGGCCTGGAGAGCCGGCGACGGAGGATGCCGCCCGGGAGCTCTTCAACGGGCTGTTCTTCGATCCGAAGCGGTACGATCTTTCCCCGGTGGGCAGACTGAAGGTCAATGAGAAGCTCGGTCTCGACGTGCCCCTGGAGATGCGGGTCCTGACCGACAGGGACATCGTGGAGATTGTCCGGTATCTCCTGAACCTCAGGACCGGGAAAGGGGAGGTGGACGATATCGACCATCTCGGCAACAGGCGTATCAGGGGAATCGGCGAACTCCTCGAGAACCACTTCAGGATCGGTCTCGTACGCATGGAGAGGGCGATCAAGGAAAAAATGACCCTCACCGAGCTGGATACGGCGATGCCCCATGACCTTATCAATGCGAAACCGGTTATGGCCGCGGTAAAGGAGTTCTTCGGCTCCAGCCAGCTGAGCCAGTTCATGGACCAGACCAACCCGTTGTCGGAGATTACCCATAAGAGGAGGCTCTCCGCACTCGGTCCGGGTGGTCTCACCCGGGAGAGGGCGGGCTTCGAGGTCAGGGACGTCCACCCGACGCACTACGGCAGGATATGCCCTATCGAGACCCCGGAAGGACCGAATATCGGCCTCATCACCTCCCTTGCATCCTATGCGAAGATCAACGATTTCGGGTTCATCGAGGCCCCCTACCGCACGGTGGTGAACGGCCGCGTGACCAGCGAGATCGTCTATCTGTCCGCCATCGAGGGCGAAAACAATACCATTGCAGAAGCCACGTCGCCCATGGACAAGAAGGGCAATCTTCTGGGCGAGGCGGTTTCCGTAAGGGTGGGCGGCGACTTCAAGATCGTTTCCCCGCTGGAAGTCCAGTATATGGACGTCTCTCCGAAGCAGATCGTGAGCGTGTCCGCCTCCCTGATCCCCTTCCTCGAGAACGACGACGCGAACAGGGCCCTGATGGGGTCCAACATGCAGAGGCAGGCGGTCCCCCTCCTGGAGTCCGCCGCCCCCATTGTGGGGACGGGAATGGAGCATGCGGCCGCAAAGGATTCCGGGTGGCTCGTCCTTGCCAGGAGGGCGGGAGTGGTGGAGAGCGTCGATTCCGCCCGCATCGTGGTGCGGGCCACCGAGGAAGGGGGCGTTGACATCTATAACCTTGTCAAGTTCCACCGTTCCAACCAGGGCACCTGCATGAACCAGAAGCCTGTCGTGAATGTGGGAGATGTGGTAGGGAAGGGGGACATCCTGGGGGATGGGCCTTCCACCGACCTGGGCGAGCTCGCAATGGGCAAGAACGCCATCGTCGCCTTCATGCCGTGGGGAGGGTACAACTTCGAGGACGCCATCCTCTTGAACGAGAAGATGGTAAAGGACGATGTCTACACTTCCATCCATATCGAGGAGTTCGAGGTGGAGGCGCGGGATACCAAGCTCGGACCCGAAGATATCACCCGCGACATTCCTAATGTGGGAGAAGAGGCGCTGAAAGATCTCGACGAGAGCGGGATCATCAGGATCGGAGCGGAAGTGAAGCCCGGGGATATCCTGGTGGGCAAGGTAACCCCGAAGGGGGAGACGATGCTGACACCCGAGGAAAAGCTCCTGCGGGCCATTTTCGGCGAAAAGGCCGAGGAGGTGAAGGAGAGCTGCCTCTATGTCCCGCCCGGCATCGAGGGGGTTATCGTCGATGTCCGGGTCCTTTCGAGAAAGGGCGTCGAAAAGGACGAGAGGACGAAGAGCATCGAGGAAGAGGATATCAACCGGCTCCGGAGGGACCTCGAGGAGGAGATCAAGATCCTCAAGGAGGAAAGAGCGGCCAAGATCAGGAGGCTGCTCATCGGGCAGAAGGTTGCCGACGATATAAAGGACCCCAAAACAAAGGAGACACTCTGCGCCCTGGGCAAGAGGCTCACCGATGTCCAGGTGAACAAGATCCGTGACGACTATCTGCTGCGGGTCAAGATAGAGGACACCGATGTCAGGACGAAGATCGAGGAGCTGAGCGGCGAGATTACCCATTACATACGCTACCTGGAGTCCCGCTATCAGGAGAGGATCGAGCGGGTCAGGAAGGGCGATGAGCTGCCCCCCGGAGTGAACAAGGTCGTCAAGGCTTTCATCGCGATGAAGCGGAAGATCCAGGTGGGGGACAAGATGGCGGGACGCCACGGGAACAAGGGTGTTGTTTCCATGATCGTCCCCGAAGAGGATATGCCGTATCTGCCGGATGGGACACCTGTCGACATCGTGCTGAACCCCTTGGGCGTCCCCTCCCGTATGAATGTGGGGCAGATACTCGAGATCCATCTCGGGTGGGCCGCGAAGGCCCTGGGACTGCATGTCTCCACCCCTGTGTTCGAGGGTGCAAAGGAGAACGAAATCAAGGAATTGCTGAAAAAGGCCGGACTGCCCACATCGGGGCAGATATCCCTCTATGACGGCAGGACAGGAGAGCCGTTCAAGCGGCCCATCACGGTGGGCTGCATGTATATGCTGAAACTGCATCACCTCGTGGCGGACAAGCTCCACGCACGCTCCATCGGCCCTTACTCCCTCGTCACCCAGCAGCCTCTGGGCGGAAAGGCCCAGTTCGGAGGCCAGCGGCTGGGAGAGATGGAGGTCTGGGCGCTGGAAGCCTACGGCGCCGCCCACACCCTGCAGGAGTTCCTGACGGTGAAGAGCGATGACATCAGTGGAAGGTCGCGCATGTACGAGGCAATTGTGAAGGGCGATCCTGTCCTCGAGCCGGGAGTGCCCGAGTCCTTCCATGTATTAATAAAAGAGCTCCAGAGCCTCGGGCTTGACGTAGAGCTGCTGGAGAAAAAGAAAAAGAGGGAGGAATAGTGGTAGAAGACATTTATGCCCTTTTTCAGAAACCGAAGAATCCGAAAGACTTTGATGCGATACGTATAAAACTCGCTTCTCCTGAGAAGATACGGGAATGGTCCTACGGCGAGGTGAAGAAGCCGGAGACGATCAACTACCGTACCTTCAAACCGGAGCGCGACGGCCTCTTCTGCGCCAAGATCTTCGGACCGGTGCGGGACTGGGAGTGCCTCTGCGGGAAGTATAAACGGATGAAGCACCGCGGGGTCATCTGCGACAAGTGCGGAGTCGAGGTCATCCAGTCGAAGGTCAGAAGGGAGAGGATGGGGCATATCGAGCTTGCCACCCCGGTAGCCCATGTATGGCTGCTGCGGGGCGTGCCGAGCAGGATAGGCACCCTCCTCGACATGACCATCAGGCAGTTGGAGAAGGTCCTGTATTTCGAAGAGTACATCGTCATCGATGCCGGAGACACTCCCCTGAAGGAGAAGGAACTCCTCCCCGAAGACGAATACAAGAAGAAGCTGGCTGAATTCGGCAGCAGGTTCAAGGCGGGAATGGGCGCCGACTCCATCAGGGAACTCCTGCGGAAAGTCGATCTCGATGCTCTCGCAAAGGAGCTGAAGGAGAAGATCGATGCGGTGGCGTCCCTCGGAGTAAAGAGGAGGCTTACCAAGAGGCTCAAGATCGTCGAGGCCTTCATCAAGTCCGAGAACAAGCCCGACTGGATGATCCTTGACATCGTGCCGGTGCTGCCCCCCGACCTGAGGCCCCTTGTTCCCCTCGACGGCGGACGCTTCGCCACCTCCGACCTCAACGACCTGTACCGCCGGGTCATCAACAGGAACAACAGGCTCAAGAGGCTGATGGAGCTGAAGGCCCCCAGCGTTATCATCAAGAACGAGAAAAGGATGCTCCAGGAGGCGGTGGATGCGCTCTTCGACAACAGCAAGCGGTCGAAGGTGCTGAAGGCCGGGGGCAAACGCGCCCTGAAGTCCCTGAGCGATATGATCAAGGGCAAACAGGGGCGTTTTCGGCAGAACCTCCTCGGAAAGAGGGTGGACTATTCCGGCCGCTCCGTCATCGTCGTCGGCCCCGAGCTGAAGATGAACCAGTGCGGTCTCCCCAAGCGCATGGCACTCGAGCTCTTCAAGCCCTTTGTCTTCAACAAGCTCGAAGAGAAGGGGCATGCCACCACCATCAAACAGGCGAAGCGGCTCGTGGAAAAGGAGAAGCCCGAGGTGTGGGACGCCCTCGAGGATGTGATCAGCGAGCATCCGGTGCTCCTGAACCGGGCACCGACCCTCCACCGGCTCGGCATCCAGGCCTTCGATCCGGTGCTGGTCGAGGGGAAGGCCATCAAGCTGCATCCCCTGGTCTGCACCGCCTTCAATGCGGACTTTGACGGTGACCAGATGGCGGTGCATGTGCCCCTGTCCGTCGAAGCGCAGATCGAGGCGCGGGTGCTGATGCTCTCCATCAACAACCTCCTTTCCCCAGCCAACGGGAAGCCGATCACGGTCCCGACGCAGGACATGGTCCTGGGCATTTACTACCTCACGAAGCAGCGGAAGGACGTCGTGGGAGAAGGGAAGACCTTTGCGGATACGGAGGATGTCCGGATCGCCTACGACTCGGGTGTGGTGGACGAGCATGCCCTGGTAAAGGTGAGGATGGACGGCGGCTTTGTGGAGACCACCGTGGGGCGCATCCTCTTCAGCGATATCCTGCCGCAGGATATTCCCTTCTCCATGGTCAACAAGGAAATGACCAAGAAGGAGCTGGGCAAGCTGATCGAGTACATCCATAAGGTATCCGGGAAGCGGGAGACGGTGGTCTTCCTCAACGAGCTCGAAAGGCTGGGCTTCAAGTACGCTACCAATTCCGGAATTTCCATCTGCATCGACGATATGCATGTCCCGTTGAAGAAGGCGGAGCTGATCCACGATGCCGAACAGGAGGTCATCGAGGTTCAGCGGCAGTATGCCGACGGTCTCATCACCCAGGGGGAACGCTACAACAAGGTCATCGACATCTGGGCGAACGTGACCGAGAAGGTCGCGGACGAGATGATGAAGGAACTGGGTGCCGAGGAGGGCAAGGAGCTTTCCGAGGAAGAGATCAAGGAGAGGCGGTCCTTCAACAACATCTTCATGATGGCGGACTCGGGCGCGAGAGGCAGCGCGGCCCAGATCAGGCAGTTGGCGGGTATGAGAGGCCTGATGGCGAAGCCCTCCGGCGAGATCATCGAGACCCCCATCACCGCGAACTTCAGGGAGGGCCTCACCCCGCTCCAGTACTTCGTCTCGACCCACGGTGCCCGTAAGGGTCTGGCCGATACGGCGTTGAAAACGGCGAACGCGGGGTACCTCACCCGGAGGCTCGTGGACGTGGCGCAGGATGTGATCCTGACCGAAGAGGACTGCGGGACGAGGGAGGGCATCACCGTGGTGCCCCTCATCGAGGGCGGTGAGATCATCCAGGCCCTGGAAGAGAGGATCTTTGGAAGGACCCTTGCGGAGACCCTCAAGGACCCGGTTAACCATGAAGTGATCGCACCGAGGAACACCGAGATCGACGACGAGTTTGCCCGGAAGATCGTAGAATCGGGTATAGACCGCGTCAAGATCCGCTCGGTGCTCACCTGCAACTCCCGTGTCGGCGTCTGCGGCAAATGCTACGGCCGTGATCTTGCCCGCGGCGGCAAGATCGAGATCGGCGAGGCTATCGGCATCATCGCAGCGCAGTCCATCGGAGAGCCCGGAACGCAGCTCACCATGAGGACCTTCCATATCGGGGGCGCGGCGACCAAGGTTATCGAGCAGGCGACCCTGGCGCCCAAGAATGCCGGCTATGTGAAGTTCATCGACGTCAGCGCGGTCAAGAGCAAGGACGGCATGCTCATTGTCCTGAACCGGAACGCCATGGTCGCCATCGTGGACAAATCGGGCAGGGAGAAGGAGAAATACAACCTCGTGTACGGCGCCCGGATCTTTGTCGAGGACGGGCAGAGGGTCGAGGCGAATCAGAAGCTGGTGGAATGGGACCCCTATTCCACGCCCATCCTCACGGAAATCGGCGGACGGATCGCGCTGGGGGACATCCTCGAAGGCGTCACCTTCAAGGAAGAGGTGGATGAGACCACCGGTCTGGCCCACAAGGTCATCATCGACTATCCTGCAAACATGAGGCCGCGTATCTCCATCAAGGACGAGCACGGCAGGACCGTGAAGATACCGGGCACCAATAACCCCGCGCGCGACCTGCTTCCCGCAGGCGCACACATTCTGGTGGATAAGGGAGATACGATAGCGCCGGGCGACATCCTGGCGAAGATCCCGAGGGAAACCACGAAGACCAAGGATATTACCGGAGGTCTGCCGAGGGTGGCGGAGCTCTTCGAGGCGCGGAAGCCCAAGGAACTGACCATCGTCAGCGAGATCGACGGTATTGTCGAGTTTCGGGGCGCCCATAAGGGGATGCGTGTCGTGGTGGTGAAGGGCGGAAGCGAGTCCCGGGAGTATCTCATTCCCAAGGGCAAGCATGTCACCGTCCACGAGGGCGACTGGGTGCGCGCCGGAGAGCCCCTGATGGACGGTGCGGTGAATCCCCACAGCATCCTCGACATCCTCGGTCCCAAGGAGCTGCAGGGCTACCTGGTGGATGAGGTACAGAAGGTATACCGGCTGCAGGGCGTCTCCATCAACGACAAGCACATCGAGGTGATCGTACGCCAGATGATGCGGAAGATCCGCATCGAGGACCCGGGCGACACCGTGTTCCTCATGGGCGATGAAGTGGACAGGCTGGTTTTCGTGGATGAAAACGAAAGGGTACGGGTTGAGGGCAAGAGGCCCGCACAGGGCAAGCCGTTGCTCCTCGGTATCACCAAGGCGTCCCTCTCCACCGAGAGCTGGGTGTCTGCCGCATCGTTCCAGGAGACCACGAGGGTCCTCACCGAGGCTGCGCTGAGCGGCCTCGTGGATGAGCTGAGGGGTCTGAAGGAGAATGTGATCATGGGAAGGGTCATCCCTGCGGGATCCGGAATGCAGTCCTACCGGGAGACCTTCATCAAGGGCGACTTCTATACTATGCAGACCGAGCAGAAGCACGAAGAGGAAGAAGCCGGAGTTGCTGAAATAACGGAATAGCCCGAATCAAGATACACAAAAGAAAAGGCCATGGGGCGGATGTCCCCATGGTCTTTTTTGCGAGTGGAGAGAGAGTTGCAGGTTGTACTTCACCACTTGACGAATCCTTTTAAGGTAGTCCTCCGCTCTTTCAAGTTTCCTGCCGACGATAGCCTTATCGATCAACGGTCGTCCTTCTGAACCGTCCGGCAACGGCTTTGAGGCAGAGGTCTTCTATGGGCCGGTAATCGAGATATTCGATGATTGCCTTCCGCTAAATCGTACTCGCAAGCGTCTATTTCTGTCGAAAAGCACATTTCCGATTTTAATAATGTTGTTTTCAAATAAGGCGGGGCCGTATTCAGGATGACAATGTCCATAGGGCGGAGAGAGAGCTCTGGAGAAGCGATATAATAGGTGTTGCTGAGCATGTTATACAATTTTCTCCTCTATCTTTTTCGGCTTTTCCTCCGGTTCTCCTCCGCAGCGCAGATCCTGACGCCTGATGTGAATTTAAGGACCCGTATCAGGGGTTTCTCCCCATTGGGCCCGGTCACGCTTTTACGCGAGCCGTTCTTCCGCCGCACGACGGAGAAGGTGCCGAAGCCGGTCAGCATTACCTTGCGGCCCCGTGCCAGGGAGGAGGAGATCGCATTCAGTATCGCTTCGAGGGCGCGGGACGCGTCCTCCGGCTTCAGCTTTGCAGAGGACGCTATTGCTTTGATGAGCTCCTTACGATTCATTTCTGGCCCGGAAATAAAATAATCCGAAAAACAAAGCAAAGAGTATGCCATGGATGTCGGAGAAATTCACCCCTTATTACAACGGGATAGAAAACAGCGGGCGAACAGGGACACAACGAGAGGTAAGCAATAGTTGACAAGAAGAGGAATTTAATAAAAAATATTGTTAAAACAAGGTGATAAGGGGCCTGTAAAGAGCAAATTTTGTCGCTTCGGTCAAAAAACGTTGCTCATGGAGTGCCAGGGTTTGTATGCGCACCACTACGGCCTGTTCTTTTTCAATCTCTTGTTCAGGGCTTGTCGGGTAAGCCCGAGGAGGGATGCTGCCTTGCTCTGGTTGTCTTTCGAGAGGGAGAGCGCTTTGGTAATCAGGAACTCATCCATTTCGTCCAGGGTGGGGAAGTGTCCAAAGAGGGCTTGGAGTACTCCGTCTCCTTTCTCGCCTTGGAGAAGACGCCCCGGGGCCGAGGAGGGAAAGGAACCCATTACCTCCCTGAAATCATCTATGGTCAGCATTCCCGATCTGTTGCGTATTACGGCATCGAATACCGCCTCATGGAGTTCCCGTATATTACCGGGGAAATCGTGCTGCGAGAGGTAGGTGAGCAGCCCTGGCTCCGGAGAGGGGCACTCCTTGTTGAGGGATTTTGCCGCCTCCTCCAGGAAATGGGCAACCAGCAGGGGAACATCCTCCGGCCTCTCCCTGAGGGGGGGAACATGAATCCGGTGGGCGCATAAGCGGTAGTAGAGGTCCTTGCGGAAGGTTCCCTCTGCGATGGAATGCTGGATTTCCTTGTTGGTGGCGACGATAACGCGTGCGTCGCTTTTCTGGGGGATGTCGGAGCCGAGGGGGTAATACATGCGCTCCTGCAGCAGACGCAGGAGCTTGACCTGGGATGCACCGCTGAGGTCTCCGATTTCATCCAGGAAGAGAGTCCCCCCGGAAGCCTTTGCGATCAATCCCTCCCTGGCATCATCAGCCCCGGTGAATGCCCCTTTCCGATGTCCGAAAAGGGTGTCCGAGAAGATGGTGTCATCCAGTCCTGCGGCATTGACCGGGATGAAACGGCCGCTTCTTCTGCTTAAAGCATGGATGGCCCGCGCGATAAGCTCTTTGCCGACCCCCGTTTCCCCGCAGACCAGGGCGGGCCGGGGGGAGGGGGCGATCGCTTCGATGTATTGAAAGATGGCGCGCATTTTTTTGCTCTGGGTGACGATGGGCGCGAAGGTATCCTCGCTGCGGAGAGAGTCGGTGAGGAGATACTGTTTCAGGGAGCTTACCTCATCGAGGAGAGTCCTGATTTCGAGGTTTTTCCTGACCACCGAGATGAAATGGCTGTTCTCCACGGGCTTTACCAGGTAATCCGCCGCCCCGGCCTTCATGCTCTGTACTGCGGTTTCGATATCGTTCGCTCCCGTCATGACGACGACCGGGATGTGGGGATAATTCATGCTGATGGCGGTGAGGAGCTCCTTCCCCTGGATATGGGGCATATACAGGTCAAGCACGATGAGGGCGATAGCATCCCCCCGTTCGGAGAGGAGCGGAAGCACCTGCCTGCTGTCCTGCAGCGTCAGTACCTCCCTGAACCCTTCGGACAGGAGCACCGTTCTGCTGCTGGCAAGGATGCCCGGCTCGTCATCCACCAGCAGGATGAAAGAACCGGAGTTATCGGAGGAGACCATCGCTCCCTCCTTTTCCGGCCTCACCGGTCCTCACCGGCAATCTGACCTGTACGATAGTGCCCTCCCCGGGTTCCGATGTGAAAAGCATCGTACCGTTATGCTCTTTGATAATGGAGTAGGCGATGGAGAGGCCGAGGCCTGTCCCGCCCTCGCTGCTTTTTGTCGTGAAGAACGGCTCGACGATCCTGTTCCGGATTTCCGGCGGCATTCCGGAACCCTCGTCCCTGACTTCCACAACGACGTGCTTCGCTTTCTCATCGAAAAAAGTGGCGATCCGGATGCTCCTGTCATTTGTCTGCAACGCTTCCAGGGCATTCAGGATGAGGTTGATGACTACCTGTTCAACCTTTGAGGCGGCGCCACGCACCAGGGGAATGCTCTCGTCCAGACGTGTGGTGAAGTTCCTGGTCGCCTTTCTGATGGGTGCACTGAGCATCCGCACCGAATTTTCCACGCTCCTGTTGATGTCGAAGAGCTCGAAAGAGTTTCGGTCCTGTCGCGAGAAGTTTTTCAGGTCGTCAACGATATTTTTTATCCGGTAGGAGCCGGCCACGATGCTCCTGATCATTACGGGCACATGTTCGCGCGTTTCCGTGAAGGAGAGGCCCGCCAGGGAGAAATCTCCGTTTTCCCTGTGATACTCCGCCAGCACCAGCGAGGTATCACGCCATATATCGGCCAGGAGTTCGGCATTGGAAAGGATGAAGTTGTTGGGGTTGTTGATTTCATGCGCCATTCCGGCGGAGAGTTGTCCCAGGAGACGGAGATTCCCCGCCCGCATCGCCTCTTCCA
>JADLDZ010000242.1 GCA_020846375.1 Nitrospirales bacterium
ATCTGACCTACTGGCGCAGGGAAGAGTATCTCGGCATCGGGGCTGCGGCGCATTCCTTCCTGCACGGAAAGAGAACCGCCAATTTCCGTGATGCGGGACGCTATATTGACGCAGTCGGCAGAGGCATCCTGCCGGTAGAGGAAGAGAGTGAAACAGGCGAAAGCGAAGCGCTGAAGGAGACCCTTTTCCTCGGCTTGCGGATGACCGCAGGGATTGACGTCACGGGCTCCCCCCTGCGCGAGTTGCTGGGAAAAAGCAAGACCGTGGAGGAATGTCTCCGCCACGGCCTTCTTGAACGGAAAGGAACCCGCCTGCGCCTCGGCAGGCAGGGCCTTGTCCTGAGCAGCGAAATCCTGGTAAAGATCATCAGCGAATTATAGGGAGTGCAGACACCCCCTCGTCATTTCCCTCCCGCCGACAGGGAGATATATTGTTTGACGCCGCCACGGATGATCAGAAGGAGGACGTCCTGCTCCTTGTCGACGGCAGAAGCGACGGCATAGTATTCTTTTGAAGACGCCACCGGCTTCCTGTTCACTTCAAGGATGATGTCGCCTTTGTTCAGGACACCGAGGGCCGGGCTGTCCTCCCCGATATTGTTCACCAGGACGCCCCGGATCTTCCCCTGGACATTCAGCGTCTGGAGCTGCTCCTCGGTAAGATCCTGCACGGACACTCCCCGCAGGGCGTTGCCGAATTCCGCGCTCGAAATGACCTTCGGCTCAATGGGGAGCTCCCCTACGCTCACCGCCAGGGTCTCTGTTTTTCCGTTGCGGACCACCTTTACCGGCACGGCACGGCCCGGCTTCGTGGCGGCAACCATATTCTTGAAGTGGAAAGGATCGGTAATCTTCCTGCCGTCGAATTCCACTACCACGTCCCCTCTCTGAAGACCACCCTTCTCCGCCGGACCGCCTTCAACGATATCGACGAGCAATACGCCACTCTCCTCCTTGAGTTGGAACTGCTTCGCAAGCTCCGCGGTCAGGGGCTGTATTTGCACGCCCAGCCAGCCGCGCACCACTTTGCCCTGGCTGATGATGCTCTCCATGACGTTCCGTATCATGTTCACCGGTATCGCGAAGCCTATCCCCTGGTAGCCGCCGCTGGTGCTGAAAATGGCGGTATTGATCCCGATCAGCTCTCCCCGGCTGTTAACCAGAGCTCCTCCGGAATTGCCGGGATTGATCGCGGCATCCGTCTGGATGAAGTCCTCATAATCGGTGATCCCGATCCCTGCGCGTCCGAGTCCGCTGATGATGCCCATGGTGATCGTATGGCTCAGGCCGAAGGAATTCCCGACGGCAATCACCATCTCTCCCACCTTGAGGGTATCCGAATCGCCCATGGTAATGGTAGGGAGATTCTTTTCGGGTATCCTGATGACGGCCATGTCGGTTTTCGAGTCGATGCCGATGACTTTCCCCTTGAATTCCCTATTATCGGACAGCTTTACCAGGATGTCGTCGGCGCCGTCGATCACATGGTTGTTGGTGAGGATATAGCCGTCCGGTGAAGCGATAATACCTGATCCGAGGCTGGTCGCCTTTCTCTTCTGCGGCGCCATCCCATCTCCGAAGAACCTTCTGAAGGCAGGGTCGTCAAAGAGGGGATGGCGCTGAGTCTTTACCGTGCGCGTCGTGGAGATGTTTACCACCGCGGGTTTGACCTGTTCCGATACCTTCGCCATGGCATCCCCCAACCGTGAGAGGATGTCCGAAGCCTCCTTGCCTGTTATTTCCGCAGCGGCTGTCCCGTGAACGAGAAAGGCCAGAAGGAGAGCAAGGGATACCAGGATACCCGAAAAAGCAGAGCGTGTCCCTGACGTTGCATAGGTACTATTCACGCCTTTCATGCAAAAAACCTCCTATTTCAGCATTTTTGCTGTTTTATTTCGCATTGTAAAACTCTTATTGTCCCTTTGGCAATCCGGTATCGCTCATCGGCGCGATATCCCGCTACCCAGACGATTTCTCCGTCCTTTACCAGGAGCGGCACCGTATCCCTCTGATCGCGATGTACCTTTTTATCCACGAAGAAGTCCTGGAGTTTCTTTCTCTTCCCGAAGCCGAGCGGGTAAAAAAAGTCTCCTGGTCTCCGTGCCCGTACCAGGAGGGGAAAAGAGGCCTTCGCCGCATCGAGGAGGACGCTCCTCCTGCCGTCCCCGTATGCACCTTCCCGCCCCTCCGGTAATGAGGAGAGGGTACAGTGGAGCACCAGGGAGGCCTCGTGCAGCACCACTTCACCGGGACCGCTCAGGATATACTCGCCGAGGCGCTCCGGCGTGTCGACGGTGATCAGCAGCGTCGCATAGCCCTTGATGACGCGGAGGCCGTGGGGGAGGTGGATCCTGTCGCCCGCCTTCCCCTCCTTTATCAGTCCCGTTATTTCTTCCACGTGAATGAAGCCGACTCCCCGCAGCCCCTCGGTTGCGTCAATGGCACGACGCACTGTCCGTCGCAGGAGCACCATGTCCATCGCCTCCATAGGGGCGAGGAAGAGCTCGACAGCCGTATCCGTCTTTCTGCAGACCAGCTTCATCAGGGTCTTTGTGACCAATGCTTCGAAATAGCGCTCTTCCTCCCTGAAGATAGCGGCCGTCCTCGCCAGGGTCCTCACCAAATCGGCATTGATCGCACGGGCGGCAGGCAGGACAAAATGACGAATTCTGTTCCTCGTGTATTTATCCCTGAGGTTTGAGGAGTCGATAACATACCCCCTGCCCTCCGCAGCGAGGAAGTCCTCTATCTCGTCTCTTTCCACCTCGATGAGAGGTCTGATGATGTTCTGCCGCACCGGGGGGATGCCCGAAAGACCCGCAGGCCCCGCGCCACGGAAGAGCCGCATCAGGAGCGTTTCCGCCTGGTCGTCAGCGGTGTGACCCACGGCGACCCTGCGGGCTCCTGCGGACACCGCAACCTCTTGCAGGGCGCGGTACCTTAGCTCCCTCGCCGCCTCCTGCTTGTTGATGCCCACCTCCCGGACGTGCGCAGCCACGTCGATGCTCTTCGTCGAAAAAGGAATTTCAAGGGAGGCGCACAGCTCCGCGCAGAACCGTATCTCGCCGGGAACCTCACTGGGACGCAGACCGTGATCGATATAGACGGCATTGATGGACAGGGAAAACTCTTCCCGCATCCGGTGGAGGGCGGACAACAGGCAGACGGAATCGGGGCCTCCCGAAAGGGCGACCATGACGAGGTCCCCCGGCGAGAGCATGCCGTACTTCCCTATGGTCCCTCTTACTTTTTCCAAGAATTCCATCCCATCATTATACCCCAATTCGCTCCTCCATCTGAAAAAACCGATACAATGCGCTCATGCTTTACAATTTTCCCCTGAAGTTGATAGAATTAAAAGTTCACTACAAAGGAGAGGTGGCCGAGCCGGTCGAAGGCAGCCGCCTGCTAAGCGGTTGTGGGGGTAACACCCCACCCAGGGTTCGAATCCCTGCCTCTCCGCCATAAAATCTTCCACCGGGAGGTCGCTCATGAAGATATTTTCCGGATTCCTGGTCGTCTCTCTCGCTCTGGTACTTGTCGCAGGCGGCTGCAAGAAAAAAGAAGAGCAGGTCGTTCCGAAAACCCCTCTCCAGCAGTCACCGATGGCAGTACCTCTCCAGGAGCCGATGCATGCCCCCATGGCCGCTTCTCCACACGGCGCCGCCCCAAAGGTGGAAAAGTCGGTTGTGGTCCCTGATGCGGTCAAGGGGAAATGGGATAAGGTGAAACTGGTGCTGGAAGACAAGGAAACGCAAAAGTCTTCCGAGTATACCGTCAAGATCAAATCGGACTTCAAGGTCCCCAACACGGGCTTGAGCATCAATGTCGGAGAGTTCCTTCCCGACTTCAAGATGAGCGAATCCACCCTGACTTCGGGAAGCAACGAACCGAACAACCCGGCGTTGCAGGTCGAAGTGTTCGAGAACGGGAAGAGCATCTTCAAGGGATGGCTCTTCGCCAAGTTCCCTGCCATGCATCCCCTCGAACATCAGAAGTATGGCCTTCTTCTTAAAGAAGGGGTAAAGAAGAGCTGAAAAAAGCTCAAAGGAGAACCCGGAAAAGAGGGAAGGGGAAAAGCGAAAACGCTTCTTTCCCTTACCTTTATTTATTTCATGTCTGAGTATATCATGCTGGGCAAGATACCGCGGAGCCCTGAGGAGAGGGAAGCCCTGCTCGCACAGCGCGAAAGGGAAGAGGAGCAGCAAGACCGCAGGGGAATATCCCAGGTGCAGAAGAGGGTGATCGACTTTCTGATCGGGCAAAAAGGCTATGCCTTGGAAGATATGGAGATCAACAGGGAGTTCGTCGTCGAAGTATCCGATACCTGCTTCACGGTAAAAGCGGACATTATCCTGAAGATAGAGGAGAAGAATCTCTTTCTCCTCAAATGCGTCATGAGCTCTCCGGAGTCCTGGGAAAGGCATTCCGTCGCATTCGGTCGTGTGGCCGGTCCCTCTCAGATCCCCTTTGCCGTGGTAACCGACAGCGAGCATGCGAAGATCCTGGACGTGGCCACGGGCAAGCCGGTCTCCGAAGGCCTCGACTCGCTTCCCGACAAAGAAAAGGCAAGGGAACTGCTCAAGAGCACCGTTTTCTCTTCCTTTCCCGATGAGAAGAAGGAGCGGGAGCGGAGGATCCTCCATGCCTTTGATGCGATCACCTGCACCTCCACTCTCGCAGACCCTCCCGCGGAAAAGCGATAGGAAACCGGCAGTCGCCGTTACTCTTCGCCGCAAGAAAAGAACTGAAAAGAACTGAATTACTACTGCCGTCCGCGACAGAACAACCGATTTTATGAGAAATGCATGCCCCTACAGCAACAGGAGGACAGGTGAAACTAGCGATTATCGGACTTTCCAATTCGGGCAAAACAACTGTTTTCAACGCCCTGACCGGGCAGAACCTTGAAACCACGCTCTACCCCAC
>JADLDZ010000243.1 GCA_020846375.1 Nitrospirales bacterium
AGAGGATTCCGTTTTCACCGGTGGCGGCTTCGAGGATGACGGCTCCGGCACCATCCCCGAAAAGGACGCAGGTGGTCCTGTCCTCCCAATCGACGAATTTGGAAATGACCTCCGCGCCGACCACCAGAACCCTCTTGCGGGCTCCGGCCTTGATGAAGCTCTCGCCGACGGAGAGTGCGTAGAGAAAGCCCGAGCATGCCGCGTTTACGTCGAATCCCGCTGCTTTCTTAGCGTCCAGCCGCTTCTGCAGGAGGCAGGCGGTGGAGGGGAAGGGCATATCACCGCTTACCGTGGCGACGATGATCATATCGAGATCGCCGGCCTTCAGCCCCGCCTGCTTCAGGGCGGCCTTCGATGCCTCATAGGCCAGATCGGAGGTGGTCTGCTCCTTCGCCGCGATCCTCCTCTCTTTTATTCCCGAACGCTCAGTGATCCATGCGTCGGAGGTGTCCACCATCTTCTCGATATCGTGGTTGGTCAGCACTCTTTCGGGCACATACGAGCCGGTAGCGATGATTCTGGCCTTTACCATACGGCAACACTGTCCTTTGCTCTTGGATTTCATGTCCCCTGGGGAGCGGAGTCCATCAGGGTATGGGCAATGATCTCATGCACTTTTTTCCGGGCCATTTCCGCCGAAACCTTTACAGCATTCTTTATGGCCTTGGCAGAGGAGCGGCCATGGCTGATGATGCAGGTCCCGTTGATGCCGAGCAGGGGGGCTCCCCCGTATTCCGAGTAGTCCGTCCTCTTCTTGAAGTTCCTGATGGCGGGTTTGATCATCAGGTAGCCCAGCTTCCCGGTGGTAATGCCGGCGATCTCCCGCTTCAGCATCTTGATGATGGTCTCCGCGAGGCCCTCGCTCACTTTCAGCACGATATTGCCGATAAACCCGTCGCAGATGATCACATCGGCATTGCCCAGGAAGATATCTTTCCCCTCGATATTGCCGGTGAAGTTCATAGCGGCACTCCTCAGGTACTTGAAGGCTTCCTTCGTGAGCTCGTTCCCTTTCGTGTCCTCCTCCCCGATGCTCAGAAGCGCGATCCGCGGAGAGGGAACGTCGAAGATGGCTTTGTAGTAGGCGTTTCCCATATGGGCGAACTGCAGGAGGTTTTCGGGTTTGCAGTCTACATTCGCCCCTGCATCCATGAGGACGAAAAAACCGGTGAGGGACGGCATGATGGTGGCGATGGCGGGTCTGTCCACATTGGGGAGCTTCCCCAGCACGAAAAGGGAGGTCGCCATGGCGACCCCGGAGTTGCCGGCGCTGACCGCGGCATCGGCCTCCCCGTTCCTGACGAGCTCCACCGCCCTGCGGATGGAGGAATCCTTCTTCTTCCTGAGGGCGGCGGATGGCGATGCATCCATTTCCACTACTTCCGACGCATGGAAGATCGATAGTCTGTTCGAGGGATAGCGCTTCCCCGCAAGGGCATCGGCCAGCTTCTGCCTATCCCCCACAAGGACGACCTCAAGATCGTACTCGCTTACCGCCTCGATGGCGCCCGCTATGGTAACGTCAGGCGCGAAGTCTCCCCCCATGGCGTCGAGGGCGACTCTCATAGCTCCCTGGAGACCACCTCAAGGATCTTTTTCTTGTCATAGGTGCCGCAGCCGGCGCATACCCGGTGCGGGAGCTTCATCTCCTTGCACTCCGGGCACTCCACCAGGGTGGGGGTCTGTCCCTTCCAGTTTGCCCTCCTCTTGTCCCTCCGCGACCGTGTATGCCGATGTGTCGGGTTTGCCATAGTGTTACTCCTTTCTTTTTAGTAGTTGTTCCAGCACTTTCATTCTCGGATCGATCCCGGAAACCTCACAGGTGCATTTTTCCGCGTTGAGATCTTTTCCACACTGCGGGCAGATTCCCTTGCACTCCGGCCTGCAGAGGGGCTTCATCGGTATGTTCAACAGCATCTGCTCCAGAAGCAGGTCATTCAGGTCAAGGGTGTCGTTCCGGTAAAAGCCCATGTCGAGCTCGTCTCCCTTCAGGGAATGATTTTCCTCCCTGTTGATGACCTCCGCAGGATCGTAGACGACGGAAAAGGGAGAGCGTACGGGGACGGTAAAGCTCTGCACACACCTGCTGCACTGCAGCTCCACCTCCGCCCGCACTTCCCCCTGTACCAGCACCTCCGTATCTCTCTTTTCGATCCTGAGGGATGCACGGACAGGAGAGACTATCTTCACCAGCTCAGAGTGGATAGTCTCCTCGACATCGATAGTCAATCCCTCTTCGGGTATTTCAGAAACGATGATTTTCATGTAAAGCCAATATAAAGTAAAGTTAAGTCTTTAATTTTAACGATGTAGCGGTGTTTTGTCAATGAGAAACGAGCAGCGAGACCCACCGTCCGTCCACCACCCGCTCCCTGCACCGGAGCCCCTCTCTCTCCATCGCTGCAAGCACCTCGTCCTCCTGGCCCGTCAGCATGCCGGAGAGGAGGGCGGTACCCGGCTTTTTCAAACGGGCCGCGATATCCGGCGCCATGCCCAGCAGGGCCTCTTGCAGGATGTTGGCGGCGATCAGGTCGAAGGAGCCCTC
>JADLDZ010000244.1 GCA_020846375.1 Nitrospirales bacterium
GCATGAAACCACTTGAGCGCGCCCAGGGGGCCGCAGCCTACATCGAGGACCGCTTTCCCTTTCAGCGTGCCCCTGCCGATCCCCAGTTCCTTCAGGTACCGGGGGAAGGTCATCGTCCTGCCCACTTCGAGGGTGCGCTCACGGGCATCAAGGCGTTTCCACTGCTCCGGCGTCAGCGAAAACTCCTTCCGGTCCTCGATGGACCCCAGTCCGAGCTTTCTGAATACGTCGGCCATTGTCGGTTCATGGGCGATGGCGTTATAGAATCTCTTCCAGAAGAGGAGCTCTCTTCCCTGTCTTTCAGGGGAATGCGGTGGGGGAGCAGGGGGACCACCGCCCTGGCGGGAAGTACCGGGAGAATTCTCTCCCCGCGACCGGGCGAAAAGAGTATCCCTTCCCGTTCGCAACCACCCGAAACCGCTCATTCTCCCCCGTCGTACTGCAATGAATTATAATTGATTATCAGCATGTTATTGGCATTTAGTCTAAAAAAACGAATATCCTTTATAGGATACCCTCTCCAGGAGAGTATGTCAAATCACACGTGGCGGGATCAAGAGCAGAGGAGAGAGACAGATTCCTTCTCGCTTAGCTTTCACGCATCCAGTTCTCCACTGCAAGCTCAGGAACTTTTGAAAAATGCCTCATGTTGCCGGTGATTACCGTCAAGCCGTGATAGAGTGCTATCGATATTATCCTTAAATCAGGTTCTGCCAGTGGAGTTCCTTTCCTCTCCATCTCAGCCCTCAATCTTCCGTATATCCTTGCAACACTTTCATCAAAAGGAAGTATTTGTATATTCGGCCAGACCAGTTCCTCAAGCTTTCCGATAAAATACTCCGGACGGCTGCTTTTATACGCCCCGTATATCAGCTCGCCGACAGTTATTGATGTCGTAAATTGCGCTTCAGGAGTAAGGGATGCTATCTTTCTAATGAATGAAACAGAAGGGCTCTTTTTAAGTATCTGGCTCAACGCATCCGTATCAAAGAGATACCTCAAGCAAGTCCCTCTATAGACCGGTCTTGTGCTTCCCGTCTTTCCTCGTAAATACCTGACACCATCTCTTCGAGGTCATCAAAATCCTCCCATGCACCGATTGCTGCCAACAATCCTTTTTCCCCCTCTTTTTTCCCTGCCTTCTCAATAATTTCAAGCTCTTTGATGCTCACCAGCGCCGCCGCTGGTTTTCCCTTTTTCTCAATAACAAAATGTTCTCCCTTCAACAAAACCTCACTGATGACTGTCGAGAACTGTTTTTTTATCTCTGCAACTCCCAATATTTTCGACACACTATCACCTCCATACTGTCATAATGACATTATGGCATTCACACTGTTTTCTGTCAATTATTCCATGCCGAGGAATTCCCTGCCGAGGAAGGCCGCCATGTACTTCCTGAGCAGGATATCGTCGGGACAGAAGTTGCCGTTTCCGCACCCAACAGTGATTCCCAAGTCCTTGAGCTTCTGGACATACTTGAAGGTCCAGCGGCTCTCCGGGACGTCGCTGAAGGAGGGCTCGGCCGTGTAGGTAAAGTCGTCGCCCACCAGGGCACGCACCAGAAGCACCGCCATGATCTCCCGGCTCAGCTCTGTTTCCGGACAGAAGTCGCCAGCCCCGCACCCGGTTGTAACGCCCCGCTCATAGAGCCGCTTGACGTACACACAGGACCACCGGTCCGCCCCCACGTCATCGAACGGAGATCCTCCCGCACAATAGTCGGACGGGGGCTCCCCCTCCAGGGAGCGGATGATGAAAGCCGCCACCTGCTCCCGGGTGACAGAGTCGTCCGGGCAGAAGTTGCCACCCCCGCACCCCGTCGTAATGCCCTTTGCAGCAAGGGCATTGATATAAGAGGCCTCCGCACTGCCGGCCGTGTCCGAAAAAAGGATGTTGTCCGGGGAACCGTACTGGACAAGGGAGACCTGCTTGCCGGCAATCGTCAGGCTCCCCATCACTACCGCATTGTTGCCGTTGGCCTCGACAGTGTAGGCCATCGTCCCGCTGCCCGTGCTCCACTCCCCGCCCACTGTAAGGCTCACCCAGGTGTTGTCGCTGCGCGCACGCCACCAGCAGGCAGAGGCAGCCGTTACGCTGATGCCCCCCGTTGTCCCCTCATAGGGTACGGCGGCAGAGGTGGCCGAAAGAGCAATATCAGACTCCCCGCAGGAGAGGGCTCCGGCGGTAACAGGCACCTCCACCCACGGCGTACTCTCCGCATTGGACGAGATGACGAGGGATGCCTCTTTCGGCGTATTGGAGGTATAGGAGGACGCCACCTGCACCGTGCAGGTGGAACCGGCAGCAACGACGGAACAATCGTGGTTTGTCGTATATTCGCCCGCATCCCTGCCCTGCAGGGCGACAGAGGAAAGCACCAGGCTGTCGGTCCCCGTATTCCCGATCACCACATAAGCGCTGTCCCCGAACTCGATATTCGCGTAAGGGAAGCTGATGGAGGCGGTATCCACGGAGATCGAGGGGGCGGCCCCGTCGGAGGCAGTGCCGCCCAGCGCCACCGTGTACGCAGGGTAATAAGGATCATCGGAATGGATGGTCAGGGTCGCGTCTTTCGCCCCGATTGCCGAAGGGGCAAATACGACGGTCGCCGCACAGGAGTCTCCCTGAGGAAGGGTCGCACAGCCGGTCAGCACAGTGAAATCCGCCCCGTCGGCGCCCGATAGCTCCATTGAGCTGATCGTCAGGGCGTCGCTGCCCTCATTGGTGACGGTTACCGACCTTTGCGAAGAGGTGGCCGTCTTGACGGTTCCCAAATCCAGCGACGCTGGAGAGACCGATATCCTCCTGTCGTCGTTGGCCGCCTGGGTAACAGTAAGCGTCTGCCCCGCAATGCTGACGCTCCCCGTCCTGGAAGCCAGTTCAGTAGAGGAGGCCACGGTAAGGGCGACCGTCCCGTTGCCGCTGCCCGTGGCTCCTGAGTCGATGGTGAGCCATGCGGCATCGGATACGGCGCTCCAGGTCCAGTCGGTGCAGCTGCCGGGGGAGGTGACCGCAACGGTGTTGGAGCTGCCCGCCGCGCTCACCGAAAGACGGGACGGCGAGATCGAATAGGTGCATTGGGCAGGCTTGGCAGTGAAGGTTGCGGTTATCGTCAGATCAGCCGTCACCACAAGGCTGCAGGAATCCGTCCCCGAGCAGCCGCCTCCGCTCCACCCGCCGAAGTTCGAATTGCTGTCGGGAACTCCCGTAATGAGGTTGCCGGTAGTGGGATCCTGGGGCATTGTGCAGGGAGGCGTGCACCGGGCGAGCTCGACGCCTCCCGAGGAGAGCATTGCAACGTCTCCCCCTCCCGTGCCTGTCTTGAGGAGGGTCAGGGTGTACGCCGAAGCATGCAGAGCCGGGAAAAGAATGCCGACAACAAGAAGCAGGCCTGTAACAATACTCTTTTTCATGTATATCTCCTCCGCACGGGTCGATCCCTGCCCGTGCCTGATAGCGTTATGCCGATCAGGCATGTTATCATCTCCAAGAGCATTTTTCAATAAAAAAACTTTTCCTGATAGGCACATAATCGATTACATACCGCACGTGAAAAGGGCGAAAAACCCGTCAGACTAACTCCCCCTCACCCCCTCTTAGCCTAACTATGCATTACCCACATCGTACGTTCATTTGTACAATGGGTAAGTGCGTGAAGTATCCGAAAGCTTCTGA
>JADLDZ010000245.1 GCA_020846375.1 Nitrospirales bacterium
CGGAGCTCCGCACATCCGCCTTCAGCGGCAGCACCCTGCCCTCCATCGCCCCGATGAGGCCCGGGAGAGAGGCTCCGGAGGAGTGGTAATGGAGCACGACGCGGTAGCCGCTCTCTAAAAAAGCTCGAACGGTCTCCCTTCCCAGTCCCCCCGCACCCCCGGTCACTATGGCTACTCTGTTCGTCATGACAACACCGTTCATGGTATAATTTCACATACTTTTACGCAAGAGACGCCCTGCAGCAGAGCGTACAGCATACGGCTTACGGAGCTCCGGCAGGAGGGGACCCCGGCACCACACCCTCCCCTATAATGCCATAATGCCCGACGGAGGAACTATGACACGGTTTGAAGAAGTACAGATGAAGATAGCTGAATCCGCAAAAAACCACCTCGAAATATTCAACATGCAGGTCTTCATCGAACAGTTCACCCTCGACAGGGAAAGCAGGTTCTCCCTTACCCTTCCTACGCTTGACCCTCCCTTCCCCCTCTCGGCGACCGTATCGTTTACGTATGATGCCTTCCAGACGGGGATGACCCTGTATGAGGAAAATCCCGAAGAAGCCAATTCGGACGTGGATACCTCCGTCGAGCTTGAATTCTCCCTGAAACTACCGATCATGCAGGGCTACCCCACGGTGGAAGCCCTGCTCCAGGAGATTGACGAAGAGTATCCGGACACGGAGCCGATGCTGACCGTGAAGGAGATGTTCCCCAGCGAGGACAATATAAAAGAATACGAGATCTCGTACCTCTATTCCATCGACGTGGACGAGGCCATGGAGAGCGACCTCTTCGACCAGATCTTCGAGGAACTGAAGGAGGTACTGGAGCTTGTCTACCGGAGGACAAAGGATTACATCGACCACTCCTGGTACCGGGGGGAAGAATGATTCCCCTCAGGAGCATCGACTGCGTCCTGCTGGACATGGACGGCACCCTGCTCGACAAGTATTTTGACGACTATTTCTGGGAGCACCTCGTCCCCGAGAAGTACGCGGAAAAACACATGATCACCTTCGGGAAGGCAAAGGAAGTGCTCCTCTCCCTCTACCGGGCGCATGAGGGAACGCTGAACTGGACGGATATCGATTTCTGGTCCCGTGAGCTGAACCTCGACATTCCCGCCCTCAAGGAGCAGATCAAGCACCTTATCGAGGTGCATCCTCACGTGGAAGATTTCCTCAAGGCGATGAAGCAGAAGAAGAAGAGGGTGTACATGGTGACGAACGCCCATTACAAGGTGCTGGACATCAAGCTGAAAAAGACCCGGATCGGCCCCTATTTCGACAAATGCATCACTTCATTCGAAATGGGATATCCCAAGGAAATGATCGAATTCTGGGAGAAGGTGGAAAAGATCCTGAAATTCGACAAGGAGAACACCCTCTTCATCGACGACACCGCGGAGGTGCTCAAAGCGGCGAAGTCTTTCGGCATCAAACATCTCTTCCTGAAGATCGGCGCAAATTCAAAAAAGAAGGATGCAGCCACCCACGAGTTCCCCGTTCTGAAGGACTACCGCGAGCTGCTCAATCTCCTGGCCTGAGACCTCCCTGCACACCCTGTCCCCTGATCCCGAACTGCTCTTTGAGCCAGACCTCCACCTTCCCGTTGATGGGAGACATATTGAAATAGAGGCGGCCCCTGTTCTCCTCGACGGCCTCGCTCAGGAGCTCCGCAGGGATCTCTTTTATCTGGGCCAGTGTCTCCGCGTAATCGGCGGTGGTATGCCGCAGCAGGAAAAGGGCCGGTTTCGCGTCCGTCACGTCGATATAGAAGATATATCCCTTGATCGGCGGCTTGACCTCCGTGCCGGCCTCCGTCCTGATATGACGGGGCTCCATAAGATCTCTGGGTTCGACGTCCCACCTGATGTTCTCCACGATGAAAGGCTCCCTTTTGATATCCTCCAGCGTCAACAGCTCATCAAACATCATAACGGCGACTCCTCCTCCCGCCTCCGGCCGGATACCCTGCAGGCCTACGCGTTCCCGAACGAGGCGTCGGGGTTCTCTTTCCGGTACTGCTCCGCAGCGGTAATGCCCACGTCGTCCAGCATCTCGGCGACAGCCACGGTGACCCTGTCCAGCGGCACCTTCAGGATGCCGGCAACCTGCGGCAGAAGAAGCTCCCTGCCGAAGTGCATTTCCGCAATCATTATTTTCAGGGCATCGTCGAGAATGAGCCTCTTCAGCTCCGCATCCTCCACCGCAATGGACGCGCAGGCTTCAGGAAAGCTCAGCCCGTTTTTCATTCCCTCCCTGATCCGTGCAATGGCCGCATCATATATCCTGCTCTCTTCTTCGGTGTACTGTTTATATCGAATGTCCGCCATGCAAACTCCTTTTCGTTTTACCTTACCATAGCCCCGGATGCTTTCGCCATTCAAGCATTTGATAACTGTATAACGCCTTCCCGTACGGCATCGGCAAAAGCCTGGCAGCCAGCCATCCCTGATGATCTCTACGGAGCGCGACGCGGCCTCTCTCCTTTTCCGAAGCAGAGGCGAAGACAGAGGGGATCGCAGGGTGGTCCATGCCACATAGCGCAGCGTTTCCCGACGCTCTCTTTCAACCTGTCTGCCCTGCGCTATATGCCATGAGCAGATTCATCGCCTTCTCGTGCAGACGTCCGTTTCCCGCGGCGAGGAGCGGAGCGCTCTGCGCAAGGCCGATTTCCACCCTATCGAGGGAGTTCCCTTCCCTGTCGGTGCATACCCCGCCGGCCTCCTTCACCAGAAGCCATCCTCCCGCAAAATCGAAGCTCCGCGACGGGAAGGGATTCACAAAGACGCTGACCGCCCCGTAGGCCACATAGGCAAGGTCCAGGGCGGTAGAGCCGAGACAGCGGGCTCTCCTCGCTCCCCCGAGGAGTCCCATGATGCGGGGGATATCGTCCTTGGGGGTCTGCGCCTCGTAGGCAACGAGGTGCAACTGATCGTCCTGCTGTACGGAGATCCTCTCCCCGTTGAAAAAAGCTCCCTTCCCCCGCTCCGCCCAGAATTCATCCCCAGTGAGCAGGTTGAGCACGTATGCCATGGAGATACTCCCGATGGTGTTCCCATCGGCAACAGCAATGGAAGTACAGTAGAAAGGGATCCCGTTGACGGCGTTCTTACTCCCGTCCACGGGATCGACCAGGACCCTCTGTCCTCCTCCCCCGTTGGTTTCAAGGATACCCCGCTCCTCGGAGATGATGCTGAGCGGCTCTCTGAGGGATTCGAGATGCCCGATGACAATATCTTCAGCCTTCTTATCGATGGGGAAGGTTCTGTCGCCTGATGCCCCTTTGCCGATCTCTTCGGAGGAGAACGGCCGCAGCCTCGTCTCGCCTATCTCGAAAAAAAGCTCCCTGCCGATCTTTCTCAGGTTTTCGATCTTCATACTCGCTCCTTCCGGTGGGTGCTTCATCTTTCCTGTCCGTCGCCGGCCCGGTGCGGCAGCACGACTCCTGCCGAACACCCCCCTTTTGTTCACAATAGTATCATAAAAAAAGACGCGGCGAAACTGATTTCTCCCGGCGGCTTCCCCCTCCGCCCCTGCAATTAAGAGACTTCGCCCCCTGCTTCCGCCCAATCCGCCCCTTTTCAGGCGGTATTGTTGACAATCGCGAAACATCTCAGGTATGCTTAAATCAGCGGGGTGGAGCAGCCTGGTAGCTCGTCGGGCTCATAACCCGAAGGTCAGAGGTTCGAATCCTCTCCCCGCCACCAAAGAAGAAAGGATTAATGAGAAAAGGCTATCATGGCTCCGGTCATGATAGCCTTACTGCTTTTCAGGCCCTCTCAATAGTGCTGTACCCGCCGGTTAGCGGAAGAAGGTGCGTCACGGTACACGGCTTCCAGAAAAGCAGGTCCGTATGATTTCGTACGAATCCTCTCATCGCAGATAACCACCCTTCCCCTGTCCTCCCTCGACCGGATCAGTCTGCCGAAACCCTGCTTGAATTTCAGCACCGCCCGAGGCAGGGAGTACTCGAGGAATGCATTTCCTCCCCTTCCCTCGATCTCACGGGTTCTCGCCTGCACCACCGGTTCGGTGGGGACCTCAAAGGGGAGCTTCGTGATAATCACGCATTTCAGGGCGTCTCCCTTCACATCCACCCCTTCCCAGAAGGAGTCGAGTCCGAAGATAATGCAGTCATTGCCTTCCCTCATTCTCTCGAGCATGGCCCGGTTGGGGATACCCCCCTGCAGCAACGGCGTAAGCCCCAGAGCGCCCAACTCCCCCGCAGAGAGAGCCCACACCCTGTTCATCATCTCTTTCGCGGTAAAGAGCACCATCACCCCCCCGTCTTTTCTCGATGCCTCCTCCACAACAACCCGTGCAATCTTCTCCGCACTGCCGGCCCCCGCGGGATCGATTCCCCGCTTTACTTCCACTGCCGCCTGCGCCCGGAGGTCAAAGGGAGAGGGCACCGACAGCGTCGCCGCTCCCTCCAGCCCCAGCACCCGCATGGTAACGCCGAAATCGCACGCTGCGGACAGGGTTGCGGAAGTAAGAATCATCGCCCCGTATCCGGGGACAATGTTGTTCCGCATGAAATCGGCGGGATAGACCGGGGCCATGCGGAGGCTGATTTTTCCTTCTTCAATTTCAGCCCACCGGACATGTCCGCCCCACCCCACGGAAAAATCCTCCAGCCCCTGGGCATACGCTTTCAGCTTCAGCAGCACCGCTTTCAGCTCCAGCTCATCGTCCTCATGAAAGAGCCCCGTGGCGGCAGCACGGGCCTTTTCCGCAAGTGCCTTCATCGACTCCGCCAGTACGGAGGTGTGCTCCTTCAGGAGAAAGACCCCTTCAAGGGAGACTCGATGGTGCAGCGCGTTTCTTGCCGCCGCCCAGAAGAGAGACATTTCGCCGCGAAGTGAATCGATCACCGGGAAGAGGGAGGGGGTCTGGGCCAGGAGTCCCCTGTATGTCCCCCTTTCGTCGGGCTTCAGCAGTGAGGAGAGGATGCGCTCGAAACCCCGGTTGGAAAGGGTAAGACCCGCGACCTCGGAGAGCACGCCGTCGAGGGAGTGCGCTTCGTCGATTACCAGCACTTCCGCTGCCGGCAGGAGTCGCGCATCCTCCGGGAGAAGCGCATTGATCCCCACAAGGGCATGGTTTGCGACCACGATCCGGGCTCTTTCCCAACTCTGCCGCGCGGCGAAATAGAAGCACTGTCGCACAAAAGAACACCGCTGCCCTCTGCACGCATCCGCATCAGAGCATACCCTCTCCCAGAGAAAAGGCTGCTCCGGACGGAAGTCCTCCCGGTCACCCGTTTGTGTCCCAGATGCCCACCGGGACAGGGCAAGGTATTCGCCGGCATCTTTTTCATCCGCCCTGTATGCGTGAAAGCGCCGCAGACAGAGGTAATTGCTCCTCCCCTTGGCAATGGCATAGTCGAATTCGAGCAAGGAGGAGAGAAAGGTGAGATCCTTCGCAACGATCTGCTCCTGCAGATTGATCGTCCGGGTGGAGATGACGGCCCGTTTTCCGGAAAGGAGCAGCGGAACGAGATAGGCGAAGGTCTTGCCTGTCCCCGTCCCCGCCTCCGCGAGCAGGATGCCTCCCCCGTTCTCCAGCAGTCCGGAGCATGCGCGCATCATCTCCAGCTGGGAGCAGCGCACTTCATATCCCGGCATTACCGCAGCAATCCTCTCTTCCAGGAATCGCTCCGCTTTCAGAGCCAGTCCTCTCCCCGCGTCTCCGGTGCGTTCAGGGACCCCGACAGTTATCTCACGTGCCATTATCAGAAACCACACTGACGCAATGCATTTCCTATTATTCAGCATAGCGCGGGTCAATTGCCACTGAGAGGTCCCGTCATCGCCGCCTGCGGAAGCCTGGAAATGCTGTAATTACGCTCCTTGCCGCAGAAAGTCTTTACTTGCAAGTCTCCGATCTGTTATAAATTAATA
>JADLDZ010000246.1 GCA_020846375.1 Nitrospirales bacterium
CCTTCATCGATAAACATATCGACCTCGAACAAAAGGCGATCGAGATGGCGGAAAAGGCCATCGAGCTGAGCCGCGACGCCATCGTGAAGCAAATGCTGAAGACCATCCTGGATGACGAGAAGAAGCACGAGAAGATGGCCGTCCAGATGAGCGAATTGAAGTTCAGGATTACCGGCAAGATCACCTAGCGCTCCGCCACCGTTGGATCTGCGGGCCACCCTTTTCCATCACCCTCCCCCCTCACGTGGAAAATACTCCCAGGAATTCTTCTCCCCTCGGGGGAGAGGGGTAGGGTGAGGGGGTCATCCGGACGGAAAGACGCTGCAGAGTGATGTACGTCACAGCCTCCCGCCCCTTTTTCCTTTAGGATACAGACAAGAAAAACATCTCCGGTTTCCGAAAAAGGCAAACCCCGGGCAACCGGGGGACGCAAAGCCGCGGGTCCTGCTGCCCCCCAGAGAGGGGGGGTGGGACAGCCGGGCTGCCGAAGAACAGAGGCCGAACATGCCGGGAGAGGAAAGCATGCCTGCTTCTTCCGGGAGCAGGCAGCGGTCGTTCATTCCGAAGAAAGGAGGATACGGCCTTTTCGGTAAAGGAGAGAGGAGGAGGTGAGGGGAGTCACCAGAAGCAACTGTCCCGCATGTTCGGCTACAGCAGGAAAGCCGTCGAAAGACGGCTTTCCTGCTGTTTGCTCCCTTTCCTTGTATTTTCCCTCCGGCATGGTACAATAGGAGCAGGATTTCCCTTCCCTGGGCAGGCAGGAGAAAAAGACAGAGGCTCCGCCTCTCTCTACACACAAGGAGGGTATCATGCCGGCACGTATTCTTGCAGCAGTACTCACCGTTCTCGTAATGGGTCTCTCTTTCAGCGGCGCCGCCTCTGCCGAAACGGACAAGGCGGAAGTGAAGTACCCGGAAGGGTACCGGGATTGGACCCATGTCAAATCCATGGTGATCCGGAAGGGTCATCCCCTCTATGAATCCTTCGGCGGAATCCACCACGTCTACGCCAACGACAAGGCGCTGAAGGCGATGAAAGCCGGCACGCCCTACCCGGACGGGTCGGTGCTCATCTTCGATCTGTTCGAGGCGAAGAGCGGGAATAATGCCCTGGTGGAAGGTCCTCGCAAGGTGCTGGGCGTGATGCAGAAGGACGCAAAAAAATTCGGAGAAACCGGCGGATGGGGTTTCGAAGGCTTTAAGGGAGATACGAGGGAGAGAGCGGTATCCGATCCGAAGGGAGCATGCTTCACCTGCCACGAGGGGCAGAAAGGGTCGGACTACGTCTTCAGCACGTATCGGAAATAAAGCGCACATAAAGTCTTGCCACAGACAACAGGCACGGCGAGGAGATGATCAAGAGGGGGAGACCCCTCTTTTTTATTCCTCCCCTCTTCCTCCGCCCTCTTCAAGGTGATGGTAAGGAGAGAGGGTGGTGATCCGGGAGTCCTCCAGCGGGCCGCCCACCGTAAAGTGGTAGAGGCTCTGGTATGCGTCGCCGTGCAGCCCGAGGAGCCGGTGCACCAGGTCATCGAAGAAGCAGCCGATCCCGGTGCCCCTCAGCCCGTGGGCTTCCGCCTCCAGGTAGAGGACCTGCCCGATCATCCCTGTTTCCCAGAACAGCCTGCGGTAAAGCCAGGGGCGGCCTTCGAGGACAGCACGGAACCGTGCGATCATCCCAGCGGAAAAGGCCCCGTCCCCGGCGATCTCCTGTCCGCAACTGATGAGTGCCGCCTCCTCCCGGAAATCTCCCCGCTGCAGGAGATAGAGAGGCAGGGTGCCGGGAGCATCCGGGACCCTCTGCCAGGAGAGGTGCGCTGCGCAGGCGCTCCTTATCCCGTCGAGGTCCTCCCGGGCGCGCACCAGGAAATAAAGCCCCGGGTCGAGGCCGGACACCCGGTGCACAAAAAGGAGGAGGTGGACGGTAATCTCCCCCAGTTCCATATCAAAGGGTGCGGCGTGATTGCGGGACATGGTTTTATCCAGAGCCGCATAAAAGCTCTCCTTCGGCATGGCCGTCTTTCCGTCATAGGCCTGGGCGCTTCTCCTCCGGCGGATAGTGCGCGCGCCCTCCTGTCCGGGGAGGTCCCTTTCGTAGAAGGCATGCTCCCCGTACCGGTACACCTCTCCGGAGGTCTTCGGCTTTGCGGTGCAGGATGCCGCCAGGTCGATGACCGGCCACTCCCGATGCCCGGTACTGAGGAGATTAGGCCTCCCCTCGAAAACAAGGGAAGAAAGGTCCCGGAGCAGCACATCGGGAATATCCCGGGGCACCTCCTGACCGGAATCCCCATAGACGAAGAGGACAAGATCGGGGTGCTCCCGCTCGAAGGGTCTCCATTCCGTCTTCTGAAACCCGAGGAGCATCTCCATGTCCTGCTCCGAAAGGGCGTTGAGTGAGACGGCTTTCCACCCGTGGAGGTTTGCTGAAAAGCTGATACAGGCCGCTGCATGGCCCACATCGTGGTTGCAGTAGCGGAAGGCGCGCTCGCCGTATTTCCACGACTCCCGCCAGAAGATGCTGCTCAGTCCGATAAGGAACCCGTCGGAACGGAAATGGTCCCGTATCTTTCTTCCTGATGAGTCTCCAAAGGATGCCCTCGGCTCCAGGGCGTGGAAATAGGGAGAATAGTGGAAGGCCCCGCCGTTGCCGGGGAAGCCGGGAAGAGGGGGCAGGATAAGGTGAGCCTCCGTGGGATGGAGGTTCCCGCTGGAGGGATTCATGCGGAGGGCCCAGGTGTTCCCGCCATAGGACTTCCAGGCGGAAAGGCCGAGGGAAAGCTCCAGGAAAGAAGCGATGTTTTTCACGGTAAAGGGCAGGACGGCGTTTTTCGACCGGTCGTACAGGGAGAAGTGGTTTACGCCGGGGTCCTGTTCGAGGAACGGCAGTCGCAGGGGAGCCGTCCCCTCGAAGACCCTGAAGGGATTCAGCTCGTTCGCCCAGTCGAGAGAGCCCGGCGAGCGGGCATACCGATGCGGATGGTGCTTCGTCTCCTCATGGCAGCGCAGTATCGTCCGGAAAGCTTCACCCGTATCCATTCTCTCTCCTCCCCTCCTCCTGGACGCATCACCTATAGTATACGCCCGGCCAGGAGAGAAGGAAACAGCAGTACGGGCCGAAGGGGAGCCCGCCCTACCCGTTCGCCGCCAGGTCCTGCAGGGAGACACGTGCGATATTCGAAGCCTTCGTACTATCCTTCTTTATATCCTCCACCGTCCTGAACCCTGAGTTGTACAGCAGCCGCGCCCGCTTTGCCCCGACTCCCTTGAGCCGGCAGAGCTCGTACAGCTCGCTCCTGATGCCGTACCGGAGCCGGTACGCAAGCTTCTTTACCCGTGCCCCCCCCAGCGCCTTCCCGTAGAAATCGGCCACGGTTTCAAGCAGTTGCGCCAGCCGCTGCACGTCCTGCAGGATCTCCCTGATCACCGCCGTCATCTCGGTCCCGGCGGGCTCGAAGAGCTCATTGAGCCAGAGATGGAAGCCATAGGCATACACGGCGTTATTGAAGGCAGGGGGGCTCATCCTGAGCAGTCTCTCGTTCCCCGCGGTCTTGATCTTCAGCTCGTCCACATACCGGGTGAAATCGACGGAAGTATGATAGATGTTCCCTCCCTTGTTGAAGAGGTACGCCCTCCCCAGGATCCAGGACAGCACCACGTCGGACTTCCCGTTGTAGGCGCTCAATCCCCGCACGATGAAAGAGACCAACTCAGGGGGGTAGTAGTACCACGCCGCCATCTTCCCGATTCCCGTGGCGGCATAGACGCCGTCTTCCTGCTCCACCGCCCCGCATTTCGCAAGACGGTCGAGGGCGTCCCGAACCGCGTCCCGTGCCGTATCGGGCGACTGAAAGCAGGCCAGGGTCTTCATGAACCACCCCTCCAGCCTCTCCACGGTATCGATGCTGTTGTTGATGTCATTGATGAGGTGGAACATCAGCTCTTTGGGGTTCCGCAGCTGCGACAGCACCGGAGAGGAGGCGGCAAGAGC
>JADLDZ010000247.1 GCA_020846375.1 Nitrospirales bacterium
CGAGCCCTGCCGATACGGCCCTTATAGACCGGGAAAATGAGAACAGGAAGGCAGTAATCAGGGGAATGGCAAAAGCCATTGTCCGCCTCAACAGGCTTCCGGAAACCCAGGAGAACCTCAGCCAGGTGACGCCGCAGGCAGTGGAGCAGTTCGCCTCTGTCAGACGGGACGAGGCGAAGAAGGGGTGGTGGGTTCAGGAGCCGGGGGGGAACTGGGTGAAGAAATAGTTTTTTAAAACAACGCCTGGTGGTGGGTGCAGGGATACCCTCTCATGCCCCACGAAGAAATCTCCCTTTTCGCAGGAAGAAAAAAATGATTTAAGTTCCTGCCTCTTACTTGTTTTCTCCAGAGAAAAACGCGGCGTGGTTCGACGTAAAGAAAGGGGGATCGTTCTTCAGGATCGCCGCCACCGCTTTGTCCCTTTTGAATTCTGCTTCGAGGAACCGGCGCACCTGCCCTCTGTCCCATCTCTTCGGATGGGAAAATCCGGTATAGAGGGCGAGGTCGCCCTCATAGAAAGCGCCGGTCGCCATTTCCCTCGCCTCGTGACCGCTCACCGGCATGTTAAAGAGAGCGCAGTTCAGGAACCGGATCTCCTCCGCATGCCGGGCGGTAAAGGCAAGGGTCTTCCGTGCGGAAGAGAGGGTTTCCGCCGGAGTGCCGAAGAGGAGATACACATAGGCTGCAATCCCCGCCTCCCTCAGCGCCTTTAAGGTCCTGGACACCGTATCGAGCTCGATCCCCTTCTGCAGGGCGTCGAGCACCTCCTGGTCTCCCGATTCCACCCCGAGCTTGAGCATGACACACCCCGAGCGCCGCAGAGCCCGGCAGAAATCTCCGTCAATCAATTCCCTGCCGATCCGGGCAAATCCGTACCACGGCACTCCCGGGGGATTTTCCGCAAGTCCCTTCAGGAGGCCGACGCTCAGGGAGTTATCCAGCAGATGGAGGAGAACGGGTTTCGTCGCTCCGGCAAGGGAGGAAATATCGCGCAACGCCCTATCTACGGGTACCGGGGTATAGGAATTCCCTTCCGCCCTTTCGGGGCAGAAGGAGCACCTGTTCCAATAGCATCCGCTCGAAGCACTGTAGGGCAGGATCGTCCCGGGAGCGAGATAATCGTGCAGGGGAAGCACACCGTATTCCGGGGTGCCCGGATCTTCAGCCTCTTTATCGTATCCCATCAGGGAGAGCACCTGGTACTCGCCCGGGCCGGCGATGCAGCGGTCCACCAGCCCGGCAAAGGGGTCCTTCCAGAAACGGTTCCTCATCCACGAGGTGACCAACCCTCCCCCGAGCATAATACGCACCCCGGGAAACTCCCCACGCAGGAAGCCGATTATCGCGAAGGCACAGAGCGCCTGGTTCAGGTAATTCAGCGAAAGGCCGATGAGGGGAGGCTGCTCCTCTTCAAGAAGGGCAGGCAGCCTGCTCGAAAAGTAGGGGTAGAATGGATTGTCCTCGGGACGTTCCGCGGCGTGGAGGAGGTCATCGCTCCGTACGGGAGAGAGATCCCGGTGGTGGAAATTCGCGAGGCTTACCATCGCGCCGGTGCCACCCGCAGAGACCTCCAGAGCCCGGTTCACCTCGTGCACCGCCTTCTTATACCGGTCGAGTCCCCGGTAGAAAGAGGGCTCCCGCAGAGAGGCAAGATTGGAAGAGACATTGCGGAAAGCACGCCGCGTCCACGTATTGTACGGTGCCGTGGATGAAGCGGACCGCCGGTCAAGCAAGTGGAGCATCCCCTCCAGGTTGGCATCCAGCACCCTGCAGCGTACCCCGTGCCGGCGCAGGACACCCGCTATCTTCGCGACCCCGGCAGGGGGCTCGCAGGCTTTTGAAACAGGGGGATAAATAAGAAGCATACCCGATTGATCGAGGGGAGGCGTTCCCTCCCCTACTTCTTAAAGGAACAGCAGTAGTCAGTGAGCTGCCTGATCCTGAGGCTGAACCGGGAGTTGCCGGCCACTTCGAAGGACTCCCCGCCCTGTACCTTCCGCCACTCCGTCTGTCCCGGAAGGAGCACTTCGAGCTCCCCCGAGAGGATCTCCATAATCTCCCTGTCCGCCGTACCGAATTCATACTCCCCCGGCAGCATCACCCCGAGGGTCTTTTTCGAGCCGTCATCAAAGAGAACCGTCCTGCTCGTCACCTTCCCTTCGAAATAGACATTCGCCTCCCTGATCACCGTGACTCCCCTGAACTCCGACATACCGGCACCCCTTTCCTTCAATGATATTGACTGCAGACTATCACTGTAACAGAGTCCCCTCTCCGCGGGCAAGGAGAGACAGAGTGAGACAGAAAAAAACAGGGTGAAACAGAGTAAAGCAGAATAAGACAGAGAAAAACGAGAAACTGTTATTTTTCTCTTTATCTGTCTTATCCTGCAGTTTCCTGTCTTACTCTGCTGTACTCTGCAGTTATCTGCCTTACCTCTGTCTCATTCTGTCTCTATCTGTTTCTCTCTTTCTTTTGCTACAATTAGGCATGAAAGGACCGGAGAGTCCTTCAGGGGGTGCCTGTACACCCTTTCCGCTCATCATTCACTTATCCCCCGACAAAGGAGATACGCACGCATGAAGAAGACAGTCTGGAATCTTGCGCCGCTTTTCAGAAGCGACGACGACTCGATCATGGAGGAGAAGAGGGGGGCCGTCGAGCAGCAGAGCTATGCTTTTATCAATAAGTGGAAAGACAGGAAGGACTACCTCGAAGATCCCCTGGTGCTCCGGAAAGCCCTCGATGCGTATGAGGAATGGCTGCACCGCTCCGGGACCGACGGGGATGAGGGATACTACTTCTGGCTCCGCTCCCAGCAGGACGAGAACAATC
>JADLDZ010000248.1 GCA_020846375.1 Nitrospirales bacterium
CATACTACCGGATTCGCGACAGACTGCTCCCCCCCCACTCCTTCGCCAGACGTGCGGTAAAGAAGGTTGCCGGGCTCCTCCTCTCTCCCTTTCCGGCTTTCAAAAAAAAAAGTGTGAAATAACCGAGGGCGCCCTGCTCTATTCCATAGACAGGGATCTTCCCCGGGAGTTCCTTGTCGGAGAGGGGAATGCCCTGTATCTGCACGGCTGGTGTTTCCATACGGTGCATCGCATTAAAAAGCTGTACCTTGTTGCCGACGGGGTGCCCCGCCCGGTGTACAACATCTCTTCGGCGCGGCCCGATGTCTTCAATGAGCATTTTGGAAAGTGCGACAGGAACGGATATAGCATGAACAGCGGCTTCTGGGCGTTGCTGCCCATCAGGAAGACGGAAAACAACCCGGGGACCCGGCGCTCCCTTTCCCTCGCGCTGCGCGCCGTGCTGGACAACGGAGATACGGCGGAGGTGCATCTGGGGGATATCGCCCTCTCTCCGGGATACAGGGAGGAGGACACTGCCCTCACCGGACCTCTTCCGGGAATGCCCCGTGTTGCTATCTGCATGGCGACTTACGACCCCGATCCGGAGCAGTTCTCCCGCCAGATCGATTCCATCAGACAGCAGACGTATACGAACTGGATATGCATCATCAATGATGATTGCTCGCCGCCCGATGCCTTCGAAGTGGTAAAGGGTGTTGTCGCTGATGACTCCCGCTTCGCCGTGCACAGGAATTCCGCCAATCTGGGGTACTACTATAACTTCGAGAGATGTCTCTCCCTGGTTCCTGAAGGGGCCCCGCTGGTGGCGCTGTCCGACCAGGACGACCGCTGGCATCCCGATAAACTGGAAACGCTCCTGTCCCATTTGGATGACGAGACCGTCCTTGCCTTCTCCGATATGAACATCGTAAACACGAGGGGAGAGCTTCTCTCTCCTACCTACTGGACGGGCAGGAGGAACAATTTCAGGGAGCTGGACCTCATGATCCTGGCCAACACCGTCACCGGGACCGCCTGCCTGTTCCGCAGGGGGCTTCTGAGATATCTGCTGCCTTTCCATGAGAGGATCGGCGATTCCTACCATGATCATTTTATCGCGATTGTTGCATTGGCACTGGGAAAAGTACAGTATGTGGAAAGGCCACTGTATGATTATTTCCAGCATGAAGAGAATGTGATAGGACACTACACAAAAGAGAAGTACAAGAGGGCAACCCGTGTGCTCGGGGACTTCACGTCCGGGGGGAAGGGGGGCGGACTGGCCGAAAAGGTGACAGGACTGGTCATCGGCCGTATCAGAAAGGCGGTGGAAACCATGAAACTTCACCAGGCTATCTATTTCTGGCACTACGTCAGGCGGGCCCTCATGGGGGTCGTGCTGGAAATGAGGTGTCCCGGCATTACGGGAGAGAAGAAGAGGATCATTCGGAGGTTTTCCGGGCTTGAGCGCTCTCCCCGGGGACTGCTCGTTCCCCTGATGAAGGAAATAGTGCTGCGCAGGAGCGCCGTGACCTTCGGCATCGCGGGGCTCCTCCTGAAGAGCTATGGTTCCTACAAGACGATCAATATCTATCATAGAATGAAGAGGAAAGCGCGCAGCGCGTCCTGAGTGAGTGGCGCTGACGGAGGGTTTATGTCTTTTTCGTTGAAAGAACTGCTCGGCAGGCAGTCACTGGAGCCGGTGAAGCTGGAGGAGCATTCGTCCATGCACATGGTGAGTTTCGCAAGGAGCATCAGCGCGCCCCTCTGCCTTAATTTTTCTCCCCAGGCTCCTGAGAGACTCAATATGCTCGCTTCGATGATCGACTTCAAGTATTTTTTCGGAGGCTATAACGGCGTATTCAACCTTGCGCTGCGGCTCGTCAGGGAAGGATACCGGGTCAGGCTGATCCTTGTCGACAAATGCAATTATGAGCCGGAAGTGTGGAAACGGGAGATTAAAAAGTACGAGGGGCTCGGGGATTTCTTCGACCTTGTTGAAGTCGTCTACGCATACTACCGGAATATTCCCCTTGATGTCAGCGGAAGGGATGTCTTCCTTGCCACGAGTTGGTGGACGGCCCAGATCGCAAACCATGCGAGAAAGTTCCTTAACGGGAAGAGGTTCCTCTACCTGACGCAGGAGTACGAGCCGATCTTCTACCCTATGGGCTCTGTTGCTGCTCTGGCAAAGGAGAGCTACACCCTCCCCCACTACGCTCTGATCTCCACGAGGGCCCTCAAAGAGTATTACCGCCGGAACGGAATAGGAGTATTCAGTGAGGGAGAGGGCATCGGGGAAGAGCGCTCCGTGGTCATCGAAAACGCCATTATGAAAATTTATCTGGATGGCGAAAAAATGAGGGAGAGGAAGAGAAAAAGGTTCCTTTTTTATGCCCGTCCCGAAGACCATGCGGCAAGGAATATGTATGAGATGGGAATCGTGGCTCTTTCTGATGTCCTCATGTCAGGGGATGTGGATGTCTCGCAGTGGGAGTTCTATGGGATCGGCACGGTGGGTAACAGCAAGAAAGTGACCCTGAGCAGAGACGCGCACATGATCCTCCTTCCCAAAGTGAGCCTGAAGGAATACGGCGACCTCCTTCCCGAATTCGACCTTGGCATGAGCATGATGCTCTCTCCCCATACGGGGCTTGTTCCCCTTGATATGGCCTCGGCGGGTATGTGTGTGGTGACCAATACCTATGCCAACAAGACGGAGGAGTATCTGAAGAGCATCTCTTCCAATATTATCCCCGGCGGCCCCACCGTAAGTGGAATTTCATCCGCCCTTCGGACAGCTTTCAGGAGTGTCTATGACTATGAGGCCCGTATGCGGGGTGCCCGCATCAACTGGAACCAGAGCTGGGATGATACTTTTAACAGCAGCGTTATGGAGAAGATCCGGACGTTTATCGAGGAGTGCCGTCTTTCCACGGGTTTCCGGTATCTGGGAAAATTTTCCGGTTCTGAAGGGGACTTCACGCCCCCTGCCTCCCCCTTCAGGGAAAAGGCTGTTCCGGGCAACGGTGTTGCCCCCTCCCCTGATAAAGAGGTAGGTGTCTCTGAGGAAAGGGATGAGGAGAAATCCATATGGGACAACTCCTCTGAACAGTACCGAAAGGGAAATTTCAAGGTCTATTGGGAGCTCCTTGATGCGGTTGACAGATACCAGTGCGCGTGCATGACGAATAACGAGTGTCTGCACTACGTGCCGTATACCATCGAATATGTCAGGGAGCGGGTCGGAAACAGCAATCTCAGGGCATTGATGCTGGGCTGCATGGAGAGCGAGATGCCCCCTGAGATACATCTCCTCGACACCGGCTTCTTCCAGGAAATCGAGGTGATGGATATTGCGAAAGGATTACTCGATAAGCAGCGGGAGAGGGTAAAAAAACTCAGAGGAGAGACCTGCATCAGGCATATACAGCAGAATTTTAATACCTTCCGTC
>JADLDZ010000249.1 GCA_020846375.1 Nitrospirales bacterium
CTATCATCTCACCTTTGGGGAGGTTGTCGGGCGCCTTCGCAAAACGGGGAGTCTCCTTCCACTGGCTCTTTTCCTCTTCGGTGGCATCTCCGTCCTCGATGATGCAGCGGTGGCACCGTCTGTCCTGACTGTTTGTTTTGTTCCAGCGGGACATATCGGGATCACCGTAGTGACCGCACTTGATGCAGACGAAACAGCACATCATAACAGCCTCCTTGGATCAGGGCGCGTCTGCAAACACACCCTGGGGTTGCGAGATGGATACTCTCCTTCTACAATAAGACACCGGGCAGGAGAAAAATATGACAGGGGTCATATTCTCCTGCTTCCCGCCGCACTCCTCACTCTCCCGTCAGGCGGCAGGGTTCTGGAGGGAGGAGACGAGGGCAGCGACCAGTGCCTTTACCGTGGCCTCCTCCGGCACGATGGAGACGGTGAGTCCGGCTGCTTCAACGGCTTTCCGGGTAACGGGACCTATGGCGGCGATGGTTGCGCTCTTCAGACACTCCATGGCGTCATCCCCCATCATTTCCATGAAGTTGGTGAAGGTGGCGGCGCTGGTGAAAGTCGCCACGGAGATCCTCCCCTCCTTCAGGAACCTCTTCAGCCGTTTCCCGTGCTTTTCCGGTTTTACCGCCCGGTAGGTGACCGGGGTGTCTATTTCGCCCCCCAGTTCCCTGACCCGCTGGGGAAAGATCTCCCGCGCGGCTCCCGCCCGGGGGAGCAGTATCCTTATTCCTTTCAGCCCTTCGGCCTCCGGTGGGCAGAAAGCCTGTATCAGCCCTTCCGCGGTGAACTCCCCGGGGATGAGGTCCACTCTCATTCCATACTGCCTCACCGCTTCCGCGGTTTTCGTGCCGATGGCGCAGAGCCTGATGCCGTGCAGGTCCCGCACGTCCCTGTCCCTTTCGAGGAGCCGCTGCATGAAGTACCGCACCCCGTTGGCGCTGGTGAAGAGGAGCCAGTGATACGTGTGGATGGCGTCGATGGCCTTATCCAGGTCCGTGTAATCCTCCGGGGGCACGATCTTGATGGTGGGAAATTCGAAGATCTCGGCCCCCAGGTCCTCCAGGGGTTCATATTCGGGGGTGTATTCACGCGTGATCAGGATGCGGTGGCCGAAGAGGGGTTTGTCCTCATACCATTTCAGCGTATCGCGCAGCGTGGCAACATTGCCCACTATCATTACCGCGGGGGGTCTGATCATCTCTTCCTTTACCAGGCAGGCGATATTCCCGAGATCACTGATGATGGTCTTCTGATCGGGTCTCGTCCCCCATCTCACCACCGCCACCGGCGTTTCCTGCGGCTTTCCATGCTCGATGAGCTTCCGGGAAATGGCCTCGATGTTCTTTACTCCCATGAGAAAGACGAGAGTATCGAAGCCCGACGCGAACGTGGGCCAGTCGATGGTGCTCCCCTGTTTCGCAATATCTTCGTTCCCGGTGATGACGGCAAAAGAGGAGGAGAGCTTCCGGTGGGTCAGGGGAATGCCCGCATACGCCGGCGCCGCAATCCAAGAGCTTACTCCTGGTATCACTTCGAACTCGATGCCCTCCTGCACCAGTACCTCCGCCTCTTCCCCCCCGCGTCCGAAAACAAAGGGATCGCCGCCCTTCAACCGGCATACGATTTTTCCCTCTTTCGCCTTGTCTACCAGGGCCTGGTTGATTTCGTCCTGGGTCATGGCGTGATGCCCCCCCCGCTTCCCCGCGTAGATGAACTCCGCGTCGTGGTCGATGTAGTTCAGTATCTGCGCGTTGAGGTGAAAATCGTATACCACGACCTCCGCTTTCCTGAGCCGGTTCAGCCCCTTGACGGTAAGGAGCCCGATGTCGCCGGGCCCTGCTCCAATCAGATGCACCTTGCCTTTTTTCATCTCTTTCATACCCTCTTCAGCTTGATATATTCCCGTTGACGGGCGGTACGTCACTCGCATAGACTTCGTCCAATATCTCTTTTGCCCCCCGTGCGAGGAGGGTCTCCGCGAGCCGGATGCCGAGGGCCTCTGCCTCGGAGGGGCTGCCCTCGATGCGGTCACGGATGACCCTGTCTCCCGCGGCGCTCCCCACCAGCCCCTCCATGACCATCCGCCCATCCACGAGGCGGGCATGGGCGGCGATGGGCACCTGGCACCCGCCCTCGAGCCTCTTCAGGAGAGCCCGTTCCGCTCTGACACAGACGGAGGTCACGGGATGGTCCAGCGGAGAGATGAGGGCATTGATGAAGGGGTCATCCTTTCTGCATTCGATGCCCACCGCCCCCTGTCCTATGGCGGGAAGGCTCACTTCAGGTGGTATCGTTTCCGTGATCCGCTGCGCCCAGCCGAGCCTCTTCACCCCGGCGGCGGCAAGGATGATGGCATCGAACTGTCCCTCGTCGAGCTTTCTCAGTCGCGTATCGAGGTTGCCCCGCAATTGTGCTATCCTGAGGTCGGGCCGTACATGGAGTAGCTGGCAGGCGCGCCGCAGGCTGCTCGTGCCGACGACGGCCCCCTGGGGGAGCCCGGCGAAGGTCTTCGCCGTGACCGCACCGTTTCCGCCCGTAATAAAGGCATCCCGCGGGTCCTCCCTCTCGCAGATGACGGCGAGGTGGAGCCCTTCGGGAAGATCGGTGGGCACGTCTTTCATGCTGTGCACGGCGAGGTCGGCTCCGCCGTTGAGGAGCGCCTCCTCGATTTCCTTGACGAAGAGGCCTTTCCCGCCCACTTTCGCCAGGGGAACATCCAGTATCCTGTCTCCGGTGGTCTTGATCTCGTTCAGTTCGATCGCCAGCCCGGGGTTGCGCTTCTCCAGCTCCGCCCTGACCCATTCCGCCTGCCAGAGGGCAAGCTTGCTGCCCCGTGTCCCGATGACGATCCTATTCCTCATTTTCCTCTCCGTTGAGCCCGTACAGTTTTTTTATTGCGGCGATCAGCTCACCCCTGTCTTCGGTGTCCTCCTTGAGGGCGGCCGTGGGAGGATGAATGAGCTTGTTGATAATGGCGGCGGCCAGGTACTCCACCGCCTTCCTCTTCCCGTCGTCGAGATCGGGGAACTTATTCCTGAACTTCTCCAGTTCCTCCTCCTTGATCTCCTCCGCCTTCTGGCGGAGGGCGACGATGACGGGGATGGAATCGAGGGAGGACATCCACTTGATGAACGTTTCCACCTCTTCGGCGATGATGATCTCCGCCTTCTCCGCCTCCCTCCTCCTTTCGAGGATATTGCTCTCCACCACGTCCTGGAGATTGTCCACATCGTACAGGTAGACATTCTCTATCCTGTTGATATCCGGGTCGATGTTCCGGGGCACCGAAATGTCGATGATGAAGACCGGACGGTGCTTTCTCTCCCGCATGACTTTATGCATCTGCTCTTTCAGGAGGACATAGGCAGGGGCGCCGGTGGAGCAGATGAGGATATCACAGTGGACCAGCTCGGCGGGAAAGTCCTCGAACCGCACCGGCTTCCCGTTGAATTCCCGGGCCAGGTCGCATCCCCTGTCGTAGGTCCTGTTGACCACCACCACGTCCCGCACCCCGCTGTTGACGAGGTGGCGCGCAGCCAGTTCCGCCATCTCCCCCGCTCCGAGGAGCATGAAGGACTTCCCCCCGAGGTCGGTGAATATCTTCCGTGCGAGCTCCACCGCGGCAAAGCTGATGGATACCGCATTTTCGGCGATCTTCGTCTCCGTCCGTACCCGCTTCGCGGTGGAAATCGCCTTCTTCATCAATTTGTTCAGCAGGACCCCCGTCGTCTTTTTCTCGAGAGCGAAGTCGAAGGTGTTCTTGATCTGTCCCAGTATCTGGGGCTCGCCCACCACCATGGAGTCGAGGCTCGAAGCGACCCTGAAGAGATGGCGTACGGCCTGGGAGTCGGTATGGACGAAGAGAGATTTCTCGAAAGCGGCCCGGTCGATCCGGTGGAAGGAGGCGAGAAAGCTCTTGATGTTTTCCACTGCCGCCGCGGTATTGCCGACGCAGGCATATATTTCCACCCGGTTGCAGGTGGAGAGCAGGGCGACCTCCCTGACCTCGGGCATCCCACGCAGGCAGGACACCCCCTCCTCGAGCTTCGGCCCGGCGAAGGCAAGCATCTCTCTGATGTTGACAGGTGCGGTTTTGTGGTTGAGGCCTATAACGACGATTTTCATTTGAATGAATGCAGACTCTTCACCGAGAGATTCACTCCGAAAAAGGTGAACAGCACCACAAGGAAGCCGATGACCGATAAAATGGCGGCTTTCTTGCCCCTCCATCCCGAGGTAAGACGGATGTGGAGGATGAAGGCATAAATGAACCACGTTATCATGGACCAGACTTCCTTGGGATCCCATCTCCAGTAGCTCCCCCATGCGCTCTCCGCCCAGAGCGCCCCGGTAATGATGGCGCACGTCAGGAGGGGGAAGCCGAGATTGATCATCTTATTGTTGATTTCGTCCAGCACCTGGATGCTTGGGAGGCGGTGGAAGAGGCCGTGGACATGCTTCGATTTCAGGTAATGCTCCTGCAGGAGATACATGATGCCGATGCCGAAGGCTACGGCAAAAGCCGCGTTGCCCAGGAAAGCGAGGAAGGTGTGGATCCCGAACCAATAGCTTTCCAGCACGGGATTCAGGGGACGGATACCCCGCGGCAGTATCGAGGACGAGAGCATGAGGAGAAAGACGACGGGCAGGACGAAAGAGCCCATGATGCCTGTTTTGTACCGGAACTCGAGGAGGAAAAAGATCAGCACCACGCACCAGGCGAAAAAGGAGGACGCCTCGTGCATGCTCGCAATGGGGAGATGCCCCGATATGCTATACCGATAAATGAGGGAGGCGGTATGGATGAGGAACCCGCCGCCGGTGATGAAGAGCATGAGCCGCGAGGACTCCCTGCTCCCCTTGAAGAGATCGACAATGCTGATGACCGTGGCGGCGAAATAGAAGGTGAGGGAAAGTTCGAAGAGTATCGTTCCCATCAGAAACAGCCGAGCTCGCAGTTTTTTATTTTGATCTTTAACGTGTCGGCCGCTTTTCCCACGTCACGGTACGGGACCCCCAGCTCCTCGGCGATTTCCCGTGCACGGGCGCAGGAGATGACGCTGTCGACCGCCCTTTCTTTCAATAGTCGTTCTATGTTTTTTTTCTGTACTGTCATATCAAGGCACCGGATCAATTCCCTGAGAGAGCTCCTGTCGGAGGGGGCGAATACAACGGTACAGCGTGTTTCCGGGGGAGGGGCCGCTTCCTTTCCCTCACCATCCAGCCAGTGCGATACTCTTTCAGCCTGGCTCTCGGGAATCACAATAATATCAGCGCGTTGCAGGAGCCTTCCCGCAGATGGTTTCATGGTTTCTCCGGGGATGCTCAATAGGAATAGTACAACATCGGGCTTTAAAAACTCAATTGCGCTGTTCCCTTCGATGACAAGTCCATCGAGGAAGGAAAGTCGTTCGACGGCAGGGGGAAGAACCTCTCCCAACTCCTCGGGCGGGGACTGCACCCAGAGCACCTCTTCCGCACCTGCCGCCAGAAGCAGGGCGGTGTCCTTTTCATTCTCCGACAGGATAGCGGGGGCGTCGATGACCGAGACGTACAAGGAGGTCCGGGTGTACTTGATGGCGCCCCATCTCCCCGGAACGGGGGGCAGCGGGCGGTGTGCGGGCGGGCGGCTTTCTGCAGAGGGGCCGCCCTCCGTACCGGTGAGATGCCGGAGGAGAGCGGAGGCAACGGTGGTCTTACCGGAGCCGCTGTGTGCGCCTCCGATGCCGAGGAGAAAGGGCACTTTCATTCAGGCTTCGGTGGCGGCGGGCTCTTCCTTCTTCACCTGCTCCCGGTATTTGCATTCCTTGTCGATGCAGGCAAGGGAGAGCTCGCCCGCCTTGTTCCACTGTTCCACGAGGAAGGGCGCATGGCATTTGGGGCATTCCTTCGGCACCGGCCGGTACCAGAGTGCAAAGGTGCAGTTCGGGTAGTTACCGCAGCTCCAGAAGGACTTCCCCCGTTTCGATTTCCTCTCCACGATGTCGCCCTGGTCGAGGGGGCATTTCACGCCCGTGGCGATGGGTCGGGTGTTCTTGCATTCAGGGTATTGGGAACAGGCAAGGAATTTCCCGAACCTGCCGCTTTTAATGACCATGGGTGCGCCGCATTTCTCACAGACCTCGTCCGTGGGGGTCGATTCCGCCTTCTGTGGGCTGTTTTCCCCCTCCAGGGGCCGGGTGTTCTTGCATTTGGGATAGGCGGAGCAGGCGAGGAACTTCCCGTGCCTTCCCCACTTGATGACCATGGGCGAGCCGCATTTCTCGCAGACCTCGTCCGTGGGGGTATCCTGAGGCCGTACCCTGCCCCTGTCGGCGGAAGCTTTCTGCAGGTCGCCCTTGAAAGGGGTGTAGAAATCATTGATCACATCGACCCACCGCATCTTGGCGTTCTCGATCTCGTCCAGTTCGTCTTCCATCCTCGCGGTGAAATTGAAGTCGATCAGCTCCGGGAACTTGTCCACGAGCAGGTCGTTTACCACAACACCCAGCTCGGTGGGGAAGAACCGCCTGTCCCCATTCTTCTCCACGTATTTCCTGTCCTGGATCGTGGAGAGGATCGCGGCATAGGTGCTCGGCCGCCCGATCCCCTTCTCTTCGAGGGTCTTGACGAGGGTCGCCTCCGTATACCGGGGCGGGGGTTGGGTGAAGTGCTGCACCGGTTTGATATCGGCCTGTCGGAGCGCATCCCCTTCCTGCAGCGGGGGAAGGATCCCCTCCTCCTCCTCAATCTCGTCCATGCTTTCGGTATAGAGCGCCATGAAGCCCTGGAAGCGAATAACGGTACCGGCCGCCCGCAGTTCGGTGCCTTTGACTTCAGTCCCGGACTCCTTCAGCCCGATGATGAAGGTTGTCTGCTCGAGCTGGGCGGGGCTCATCTGACTGGCGATGAAACGGTTCCATATCAGCTGGTAGAGAGAATACTGGTCCTTGGACAGGTAGCGCTTGACCGCTTCGGGGGATTTGTCGGGATACGTCGGGCGTATGGCCTCATGGGCCTCCTGGGCGTTCCCCTTGCTCCGGTAAAGAGGGGGTTTTTCGGGAGCGTAGTCCTTTCCGAACTTGTGACGGATAAGCTCGGCGGCCCATTGTTGGGCCTCGGGGGCGATCCTGAACGAATCCGTCCTCATGTACGTGATCAGGCCGACAGAGCCGTCCTCCCCCAGTTCGATGCCCTCATAAAGCTGCTGGGCGACCATCATGGTTTTTTTGGCCGGGAAGCGCAGCCTCCGCGCCGCTTCCTGCTGGAGGGTGCTGGTGCTGAAGGGAGCGGCCGGCGACCTCTTCCGCATCTTCGTTTCGATCTTCGCAAGGAAGGTGTCCTTCGTCCTGATATCGTCCGCAACCCTCTGCGCTTCTTCGCCGTTCGTGATGAGGAACTTTTTCCCCTCTTTCTCTTCCCGGTCGATGACAAGGGCGTCCCGGTACCGGTAGAGCTTTGCAGGGAAAGGGGCCTTCGCGCCGCTGTTGGCAGGAGTCGCCAGCGGCTCCAGCAGAGCATCGATGGTCCAGTATTCTTCCTTCTGGAAAGCCTCTATCTCCCGCTCCCTGTCCACGATAAGCCGCACGGCTACGGACTGCACCCTTCCTGCGCTCAGTCCCCTCCTCACCTTTTGCCAGAGAAAGGGGCTGAGATTGTATCCCACCAGCCTGTCGAGAATGCGCCTCGCCTGCTGCGCATCGACTTTATTGAGGTCGATCTCTCCGGGGTGGCTGATCGCCTCTTTCACCGCTCGTTCCGTGATTTCATGGAAGGTGACCCGGTAGATCTTCTTGGAATTCCGGGGCTGCCTGATATCTTCCGCTATATGGTAGGCGATCGCCTCCCCCTCCCGGTCGGGGTCTGTCGCGATATAGATCTCCTCCGCCTTCTTCGCTTCCGCTTTCAGCTCCCTGATCACCTTTTCCTTGCCGGGGATGGTGACGTAATGCGGGGTAAAGTCGTGGTCGACATCCACCCCGAGCTCCTTCTTCGGAAGGTCCTTTATGTGGCCGATGGATGCCTTTACCCCGAAATCCTTGCCCAATATCTTATTGATGGTCCTGGCTTTCGCCGGCGACTCCACGATCACAAGAGCTTTCACTTCTCCCTCTCCTCCTTCAGTTCCAGGTTATCTGGCGTCCCCTGCCGAAAATGAAAGCATAGATCTCTTCCGTTTCAAGCTCCGTATCTTTCATGAGAATGTACGCCAGAAGAGCCCGTATGGTGTCGAGCTCCGCATCATCGATATACTTGGTCAGCTCGAGGGTCAGCAGTTCTTCCTTTACGGTCAGGAAATCTATATCGAAGCCGTTGATCTTTTTCAGCATGTCATCGGCATCATATCCCTTTTCGATGAGCTCCTTCGCGAGGACCCTGAGCACATCTATGAATCTCTTTGCCAAACTTCCTCCTTAAAGTATATAAAAATATCTCCCTTCTGTCTGTCCTACGATCCCTTTGATCTCGAGGCTGAGGAGCAGGCCCGAAAGCTTTGCGGGCGGCATGTCGAGCTCCCGTGCGATGAGGTCGATATGTTTCGGGTCGCTGCTCAAAATACTACATATTGCCTTTTCCTCTCCACTTATTTCAAGTTGGCCCTCCGGAGGGGAAGGGGCTTTCGGGGAGCGCAGCATGCCTTTCAGGAGAGGGGAAAGCTCTTCCAGGACGTCCCCGGCGCTCCGGACCGGGCGGGCGCCCTTGCTGAGGAGGGCGTGGGTTCCCTCCGAGCAGCGGGAATAGATGCTCCCCGGGACGGCAAAGACCTCCCTGTTCTGTTCCAGGGCGTAGCGGGCGGTGATGAGCGAGCCGCTGTTAAGGGTTGCCTCGACAATGAGGGTCCCGAGGGAGAGTCCGCTGATCAGCCTGTTTCTCCGGGGGAAATGCTCCCGGAGCGGGGGTGTCCCGAAGGGGAACTCGCTGATGACGCATCCGGAGCGGGTCAATCTCCCGAAGAGCTCCTTATTCTCGGAGGGATACGGCTTGTCGAGACCGCATCCCAGGACCGCGATGCTCCTCCCCCCCGCGTCGAGGGC
>JADLDZ010000250.1 GCA_020846375.1 Nitrospirales bacterium
GTAATCGTAGAAGGGGAAAAGGTGACCATCGGATATGGCGGCTCGTGAACGGTATGACTGCCGATGGTGCATCGGCACGATGATGGCCTGCTCCCCTTCGGGGGGGAATACACTACAAAGGAGGGGTTACGGTATGGGTCTGGAAGAGCGCATCAAATCTCTTATCGCCATCGGTGCTTCCGTCACGTCAAACTGCCAGGAATGAGTGAAATTTCACGCGGGCAGGGCTCGCGAAGCAGGAGTGGACGAACAGGAGATCCAGGAAGCGATCGAAGTGGGAAAGTCCATACGAACGGGGTCGGCGACCAGGATGGACCAGTTTCTTTCCAGGATGTTCACTACGTAGGAGAGCCGTGCAAAAGGCGGGCTGCTTTCTGCAACAAAGCAGCCCGCCCCTTTCTCTTCCCTACTGCTGCGCCGGAAGGGTGAGATAGAGCACCGAGCCCTCCCGGTACACGAGCAGCAGTACAGCCTGATCGGGCTTGATGTGAGCTGCCGCCAGTCCGTACTCTTTCGCATTCGTGATCTTGTGTCTGTCGATCTCCATGATTACGTCATTCCGCATCAGAATGCCCGCTGCAGGGGCTCCTTCCTCGACATCGGTGACAATGACGCCGGTCACTCTCCCGGGAATGCGCAGGCTGCTCCGCACCTCCGCAGGGATGTCCTGCACATGAATCCCCTTCACCTGATCGGCAAAGGAACTCTGCATCTGCTGCGGCGTCGAAGGCAGCTCCACGATGGTGACTTTCAGGGTCTTCGGCTTCCCGTTGCGGAGGAGCAGAACAGCCACCTCCTTGCCGATCGGCGTGGCGGCAGCCACGTTCCTGAACTGCGCAGGGTCGTTCACCGCCTTGCCGTCATACTCGACGACTATGTCGCCCCTCTCCATCCCGGCTTTCTGGGCCGGGCTGCCCTCCATGACGTCGTTGACGAGGGCTCCCCTTTCCCCATTGAGAGCAAACTGCCGCGCTATCTCGGGAGTAAGCGGCTGGACGGAGATGCCCAACCATCCCCGCACCACCTTGCCATGCCGGATAAGCGCTTCCATGACGCCTTTCGCCATATTGCTCGGTATGGCGAACCCGACCCCCTGGTACCCCCCCGAAGTGCTGAAAATAGCGGTATTGATGCCGACCAACTCCCCCCGTATGTTGATCAGCGCCCCCCCGGAGTTCCCCGGGTTGATCGGGGCATCCGTCTGGATAAAATCCTCGTAGTCCGCTATGCCCACGTTCGCCCTGCCGGTGGCGCTCACGATCCCCGTCGTCACCGTCTGGTTGAGGCCGAAAGGGTTCCCTACGGCAAACACCTGCTCTCCGACCCTCAGTCTGTCGGAGTCCCCCAGTTTGACTACCGGCAGACGATCGGTGTCTATTTTGATCACCGCAATATCGGTCTTCTGGTCAGTACCGATCACTTTTCCCTTGAGTTCCCTGCCGTCGGACAGCCTGATCCTGATCTCATCGGCGTCCTTCACGACATGGTTGTTCGTGAGGATATACCCCTTCTTGCTCACGATGACGCCCGAGCCCAGGCTCGCCTGCTTGTATTCACGGGGCTGCCGGGCATTGCCGAAGGAGCCGCCGAAAAATTCCCGGAAAAAGGGATCGTTGAAAAACGGGCCGGGTATCCCCTGCGTCTTGATCGTCCGGGTGGTGGATATGTTTACCACTGCCGGCTTCACTGCCGCAGCGACCTCAGCCATCGCCCTGTTCATCTTCGAGAGGATATCGATCGCCTCTTTGGATACCGGGGATACCGGGGACTCCTCCGCAGCCGCTCGCGCATGCAGGTTCAGACCCGGCAACATGCTGAGCCCTACGACCAGCCCGATAATGGTAAACAGCACGGCAATAGAGCATGCTTTTTCCCTGACTTGCCTGTTCATTTCCAACCTCCTGTATTCATTGTGAAAGCTCGCCCCGCTTCTCTATCTGCACTCCCGTTCCCGGGCTATGCCCGCAAGAGATTCAGTGAGCGGTTGTATTCGCTTCTCCAGTTCTCCAGCCATACCTGCACCTCCGCCGACGAGGAGAAGCTCTTCCCGCCGGAGAGGTCCCGCAGCAGTTTATTCCTGAATGCCGTTCCGCAGCCGTTTTCCCCATACGTTTTCAACTCTACGAAGGTGCTGTGAATCTCGAGCTCTCTGAGCCATTCACAAATGGCTTGCGGCATTGCATCGCTGTCATTGTAGGCAAAAAGATACTTCGGCGTGCCTCTTTTCAGGAAGAGGCTGAACAAGTCATCTATCACGTTTTGGACGCTTATATGAGGGGCGGCAAAGCTGCGCAGGCATTCCCGCGTGGATTCATTGATGATGGCCAGTATCCGGACGGGCAGCCCTCCGGATGTCTGCACCGCCGCCAAATGGTAGCTCCACACCCGGCTGCGGTAGTGCGGCGGAGGGCACTCCCCGTATGCGCCGTACTCATTCTGTGCAGAGGCGCCGGATACTCTTTTGTTGCCACGGCACACTTCTTTCAGCAGCTTGCTGTTCCACGCCGTTTCCGTCTTTCTATATTCACTGTTTGCTACAGGTCTTTTCATGGTATTTCTCCTCTCTGACAAGTACTTGCATCTCCTCTCACCGATGCGGGTGAAAGCAGCCATACGCTGTTTCGCCGACAGCACCTGGTATGTGCCGGAATGCGGTGCTGCTCACAGCGCTTTCCTGCATCACGAATGTACCTGTGCGGATGCTTTCCCCTGCAGGGAGGCGACAGCAGGGAAAATGAGTTAAAAACTCTTTTCCCTTCGCCGGGGATTCCGATCAAAGGCCACTGCAGACTGCAGGAGTGACTTCCGGCGGGAAGCGCTACAAGGAGGGAGGAGAAAGCCCTGAAAATGCAAAGAGGAAGCCGTGCGCGGGGGTCAGCCCGGGAGGGACGCAGCGGAGAAAGCCGCATAAAGAGGAGCCGCTCTCTGCAACCTTTACGGAATTGTTCAGGAACTGTATCTTTGCGACCCAGTTTTTTTCGGGGAGTGCACGCAGTTTGAAGAGGAAGACTTCAAAACCGGAATGGGAGCGCTTCTCGTTCGTTTCCTCGAAGAGGGACTCAACCATTTCGCCAAACAGGACGAGAGAGTCCCTCGACGACAGGGGGACTATTCTGTAGGAAAGGATATTCTTCGCACGGCTGTCTTTACCATAAGCGACGGAAAGAGACGACAGCAGACTGATCGCGATAAGGGTGGGAAATAGTATGCCAAAGTTATATCGTCTGCCGGAACGCATACAAGTCAGCCTCTCTCCTTCACTGCCAGGGTGTGTCTGCAGATATACTCTAACAATACTAAACAAACCAGGTGCTGCTTTGTCAAGGAGGAGGAGAGAGGGAGCCGCCTCACTCTCTCTCTCCTCCATCCCAATGATCCCGCACGTCTCCGCACGCCCGATGCTGCCCATACAGCATACGGGGATAGTCGGGGGGCAGGTCCCTGAGGGCATAAGGGACCCTGTCGAAGCGGACATGCATCCAGGGGCCGTCATGATGTCCGGAACGGTACCAGTGGCCTCGCACGGGACGCCACCAGGAGCCGTCATAGTAGAGGATCCTCCCTGCGCTGGCGGGCACCGCATACACATAGGTCCCGGGGATCAAAACCACCGGAGGAGGGCCGGCCACTGCATACGGGGGAGGAGTCACCTCGTAGGCGAGGGGTGTTCCATATCTTTCCTCTGCCCTCACTCCCTCGCACACCTCCCTGACCGTATCCCGCACGAGAGAGCCGTTTTCCCACGTCCTTTCATGCACCTTCTTGCACTTCTTGTACCTGTCCGGATAATAGAATGCGCCCACCGGCTCGGCCCGGTATATACCGCGGCCGTTGCCAGTGGTGTATTCCACCGGCCTGTTCGCCCGGGCCGCTTCCTGCGAGCCGCGGACCGAAATATCGGCGATGGTTGCCCCGGCTATGGCGCCCAGCCCCGCGCCGATCACGCCTCCGCGCCAGGGATTTTTGTGATCGAGCAGCGCCCCGGCGATGCCGCCGATGAGCCCTCCGGCGGTACCGCCCTCCCACTGCGGTGTCGCATATGCAGTGCCTGCGAGCAAGAGGGAGATCATTGAAATGATTACTGTCTTTTTCCACCGAAACATCGTCCTGTCCTCCTTTTTCCTGTCGTATACCCTGAGAATCTCTTCCCGGTCCTTGCCCTTCTGATAGCATACGGTATGCCTGAAGAGCCAGGGAGGTAAAAATTCTTGCGAATCAAACAGATAAAATAAAAAAGGGTTGCGGAACAGGGAATGCACCGGTCCTGATGTTTCTCTTTTAAGGCAATTCATCCTCTTTCGGGGAAAGAGAACCACCTTTCTGGAAACGTTGGAAACAGAGTAGAAAGTAACGTCAAGGCTTGATCCGACTATTCTTCTCAAACCATGCTGCTGACGGGAAGGCAAGCGGCAGTTTTTCCTTTGCCAAGGGGAATGAGCCTTTGAAGGGAAAGAGAGAATGAGTGGCGGTGCAGGGAATCGAACCCCGGACACTGCGGATATGAGCCGCATGCTCTAACCATCTGAGCTACACCGCCTCTTGAACTGTTTATTATAACAAAGGGGCCGCTTTTCAGGCAATACAGGCCGCCCTTCCGAACAAAAACTAAATTATACCAATTACTTGCTCCTCTGCAGTTCCCAGAGCTTCAGATACTTCAGCAGCGTATAAAAGCTGTAGAGCAGGGCAAGGATGAACCCGTAAAAACCATCTCTGCACCCCCTCTGCAGCACGAGCATCCGGAAGAAGGTAAAAGGAGGCTTTATAAGGGGATGCCAGGGCCTGAAGCGCCGTCCCGCCGCATGCATCTCCCGCGCAGCGAGGGTGGAATAGGAGTCCATCTTCCGCAGATAGGCGGAGAGTGTGTCGTACGTATAATGCTCCAAGGGGTTTTGCAGGCGGCCTGTCCTCCCTTCCGCGGTTATCTTTTCATGCACTTCCCTCTGTTCCATGGAAGCAGCGCCCTTCCTGAAGAGCCGCAGGGTATAGTCCGGCCACCAGCCGCCGCCCCGTATCCACCGGCCCAGGAAGAAGTTCCTGCGCGGGATGAAATAGCCCGCATATCCGGAATCCGCAACAACGGAGCGGATCTCACGCAGCAGATCCTCCGTCACGCATTCGTCCGCATCGAGAACCAGGACCCACGGCTCTGTCGCCCTGTCGATGCCTGTCTGCTTCTGCCGGGCATATCCCTGCCAAGGGATCAGGAACACTTTGTCGGTATACCTGCGGGCGATGGGCACCGTGGCATCGGTGCTGAAATCGTCGATGAGGATGATCTCCGCGCACTCCCGGATGCTCCGGAGCGCCCGCTCGATGTTCTTTTCCTCGTTCTTCGTGATGATGACCACCGAGACGGGAAGGGGCGGTGCAGCAGGCGCAGACTCCATCAATACTTCCCTCCCACCAGGACCGCCTTCACCGACCCCAGCACCACGCGGGTCTTCACCTGTACCGGGATTCTCCTTTCATCGTCGGAGAGCCAGATGAGGATGTCCCCCTTCCGGTGAAAGATCCCCTCCGACTTCATCAGCGGCTTTACCACCAGGGAGGGGAAGGTGCCTGCAGGGGTCTTGACGGTCTCTTTCCTTAACACCTGCACTTCGAGGGCATAGGTCTTCTTGTTATCGAACAGATCGATGGAGACCGACTTCCCCACGACCAGGGGAAGATTCCTGAGGTAATAGAAGCTCGAGAGGGGATCAAATACCGGGCCTTTTACGGGAAATTCCTGCACCTCTTTCCTGAGGTGGTTGATATGCGTGATCTTTCCCGCCGGATAGTCGAAGAGAATCTCCTTGTCCCGCCGGTACTTCCCCTCCTGCAGGGTGATCCGGTACCGGTGCGGAACCCCGATAAAAGCCCCTTTGGACTCCCTCTGGCCGCCCCTTCTCAGGGTGCTGGTCACCGTATCCTCGACAGTATAAAGGAGGGAAACCCATTTGGCCGATTCGGCCGTCGAGATGAGTTGGATGTACTGACCGTGTTCCCGGGCTTCGAGAGTCGCCTCCCCTGTTTTGATGCCGGTCCAGGTCAGATCGTACTGGAGCCGCTCCGGGATGCTGAAGGAAAAGGCCGGGGGGACACGGAGGGAAAAAACGGCAAAAAACAGGAAAAGCATGCCGCAGGAGAGGAGCGATCTTCTGAATTGTATAAAAAACTTTTTCATTCCGGTTTTCAGGATACCGCCGTGCCGGGACCGGGAAGAGCATAATGCCCGCTGGGGTGTATGGTACCGGTCCGTATTATGGTATATTACTTAATGCGTATAATTCCTGCAATAGATTTGAAGGACGGGCAGTGCGTTCGGCTCCTCCAGGGAAAAGAGGAGGAGAAGACGGTCTACTCCGATGACCCCGCCTCCACCGCGA
>JADLDZ010000251.1 GCA_020846375.1 Nitrospirales bacterium
GCGGCGACGAGATAAGCGAAGAGCGTCTGAAGATCCTGCCCTTTGCCATCTATTGCCGGGATGATCAGGAGAAGAAGGAAATGATGGAGAAGATGGAACGGGAGGTTTGACGGCAGGGCGGTGCTGAAATGAACACATGTGGCATACACGACCACCAAGGAGCGGATCATCCGCCCCTTTTTTGTTGCGGCGGGAGGAACCCTTCTGATATCACAGACGTTCGCTGCAGAGGAGAGTGTGCCCCCTGCCCCTCACGCACCTTCCTTGCGGAGAAGGGGCACTCTCTTTCGTCTTTTTCTGTCTCATTCCGCCTCACTCTGTCTCTCTCTGTTTTTTTCTGCCTTTATTCCTCACCCGGATAGAAGATTCTCTCCAGAAAGAGCCCTCGGGCTGGTGCGGTAGGCCCTGCACATTTCCTGTCCCGTGAGAGCAGGATCCGGCGCATACGCTCCTCCCCCACCTTGCCTTTTCCCGCTTCGACCAGCGTGCCGACGATGTTCCTGACCATGTGGCGCAGGAAGGCGTCCCCCTCGATCCTCACCTTCAGGAACTCCCCCCGGAGATGCACGGTCATGAAATCGAGAGAGTCATGCCTCTCGATCAGGAGGGAGAAGAGAGTCCTCTCGGGGCTCTTCGCCCCGCAGCCGCTCGCCCGGAAAGAAGAGAAGTCATGTGTCCCCTCCAGGAGGGCCGCTGCGCGGCGCATCGCCTCGATGTCCAGTGCAACGGGCACCTGCCAGACGTACCGGTACAGGAAGGGGGAGAGGAGGGATGTGTTTGCGATCAGGTAGAAGTACGCCTTGCGTACGGCATCGAACCGTGGATGAAAGTCTCCCTTCGCCTCGGCGGCGTCCAGGATCCTGACCGAGGCGGGAAGCCGGGCGTTCAGCGCCCTCTTGAACACTTCGGGGGAAAGCCTGGAAGTGGTCCTGAAAGCGGCCACCTGTGCCAGCGCATGCACACCCGCATCGGTCCTTCCCGCACCGGTAACGGCGAGGCGTTCTCCCGCGATCTCCCCGATCCTCTCCTGGAGGATTTGCTGGAGAGTGGCGCTGTTCGGTTGTACCTGCCAGCCGCTGTATGCAGTCCCGTCATATTGGACGGTTATTCGTATGATTCTCATGGAAAACTATTCTAGCACACTCTTTTGGTTGGTAGTGGACGGAAAGAAAGGGTATAATAAGAAGTAACCAGAACCGAAAGAAAGAAGGTAGAGAGTGTGATACGGCATACTTTTTCACTGCTGAACGGCATCGGCGAGAAGCTGGAACGCCATCTCTGGCGTTCGGGCATCCTGACATGGAACGACTTCTGCGCCCGGAATGAGATTGACGGAATCAGCCCGGAGAGGAAGAGCATGTTCGACAACCAGTTGACGCAGGCCTCCCTGGAGCTCGGCGTCGGCAACGCGGAATACTTCGCCCGGATCATGAAGAGAAGGGAGCATTGGAGGCTTTTCGACACTTTCCGAAAAGGCGCGGTCTGCCTCGATATAGAGACCAACGGATTTCAGCCCGAATCCGGCGGGTACGTCACCGTGGTCGGATTGTACAACGGCGACGAGTGGAAGTGCCTTATACGGGGAGAAAATCTTACCGTGGAGAACCTCAACCGGGAGTTGTCCGGGTACAAATGCCTGATTACCTTTTACGGCTCCGCCTTCGACGTCCCCTTCCTGCTGCGCTCCTTTCCAGGGGTCCGGTTCGACATCCCCCATTTCGACCTCTGCTTCGGCTCCAGGAAGCTGGATATCAACGGCGGCCTCAAGAAGCTGGAGGACCTCTTCGGCATAGAGCGGCACGAGGGAGTGAAGGGAATGAACGGGTATGACGCGGTGAGGCTGTGGGAGCAGGTCAGGAAGGGGAGCGCAGAGGCGCGGGAACTGCTGCTGGCGTATAACAGGGAGGATACCATGAACCTGCTGCGCCTTGCCGACATCCTCTACCCGAAGCTCCGCTTTTCAACCGGCATCGAGGAATTCGTCACCTGTGGCTATGCATAGGGGGAGGAGGAGGGGAGATGCGGGTGACGGCGGGGTGCCGCCCGGCTCCGTGCGCATTCCCCTGCTCGATGCCTTCTTCTCCTATCTTTCCACCGAAAGGGGGCTTTCGAGGAATACGGTTGAATCCTATTCCCAGGATCTGAGGGGCTTCTGCGGCTTTCTGTCCGCGATGGACAAAGAAATGCCTTCTTTCACCCGTGAGGACATTATCCGGTATATCGGGAGACTACGGGATAACGGGTACTCCACGGCGAGCATCAGCAGGTTCATCTCCACGATAAAGGGATTCTGTAAATTCCTGGTAATCGAGAAGAGGGTCGTCGAAAACCCTGCCGAATCTCTGTCCACCCCCCGCCAGTGGGACAGACTGCCCAAGGCACTCAGTCTCGATGATATGAGGAAGCTGCTCGAGGTCGAGCTGGACACTCACGTCTTTGTGAGGGATTCCGCAATGCTTGAGCTGTTGTATTCGTCAGGGCTGCGGGTGAGCGAGATTGTCTCCCTCAAAGTGAACGACATCAATTTCGAGGGCGGTTTCCTCAGGGTGATGGGCAAGGGAGCGAAGGAGAGGGTGGTGCCGATGAACCGGCGCTCGGCCGTGAAAATCAAGCAGTACCTGTATGAGCTCCGGCCTCTCCTGCTGAAGAAAAAGCAGTCTCCCTATCTCTTCCTTACCGGCAGGGGGCTGCCCATGACGCGGCAGCGGTTCTGGCAGGCACTAAAGAAACTCGGCGCCATTGCCGGGGTGGAGCTGACGCCCCATACTCTCCGCCACACTTTTGCGACGCATCTCCTGGACGGGGGCGCGGATCTGAGGTCTGTCCAGAAAATGCTGGGGCATTCCGATATCTCGACCACGCAGATCTACACGCGGGTATCCGCCGACAGGATCAAGAAGGTCTACCTCGAGCACCATCCGCGGGCAAAGTAGGGTGTTGTTTGCACACTGGGTTCTGCATCATTGCGCTGCCGCGCCAGGTGCGGTATAATGCCTGACACGGTGCCGCATACTTAACGTACACGATAACCTTGAGAGGAGGTTTCCATGGTACAGCCTTTAAATCCGGAAGATCTTTACCGGTGCTGTGAGCTGGACTTTTTCAAGTTCGATACCACGGAAAACATGAGCGAATTCCGGGGGACGATCGGGCAGGAGAAGGCGATGCAGGCAATGGATTTCGGCCTCAGCCTGGAGAGCCTGGGGTTCAACATCTTTGCCCTCGGAGAGGTCGGGACCGGCAAAATGAGGACGATCAGGGCACTCCTGTCCGAGAAGTCGTTGACGGAGAAGGTGCCCCCCGACTGGTGCTATGTGTACAACTTCAAAGACCCCGATTTTCCCTTGGCGGTCTCCCTGGAGCCGGGGAAGGGCGTTCTCTTCCAGAACGACATGAACGAGCTGATCAAAGTGCTGAGGAGCGAGATCCCCAAGGCCTTTGAATCGAAGGAATACGAAAAACAGAGGGGAAAGAGGATCGAGGAGTTCCAGCAGAAACAGAAGGAGCTCTTTTCACAGCTCGAAGAGGAGGCGCAGTCCAAGGGGTTTGCCATCCGCAAAGCGGTGTCCGGCCTTCTCATCGTACCGGTAAAGAAGACGGGGGAGCCGCTCACCGAGGAGGAATTCGCCGCCCTCGAAGAGAAAACCCGGAGCAAAGTGGAGGAGATGGGAAAGCAGCTCCAGGAGAAGCTCGACGATATCGTCCGTGAGGTGCGGGAGGCGGAGAAGCTTGTCAAGGAGGTGCTGGGCGGCCTGGAAAGGGAGATCGCCATCGGCGCTATCGGGCACTTTATCGAGGACCTCAAGAGGAAGTATTCTTTCCACGGGAAGATTACGGAGTACCTGAATGCGGTGAAAGAGGACATCCTGTCCCATCTCGAGGACTTCAAGCCCGCTGAGGAGCAGAGCCCCCCCCTCCCGTTCATGAAAATGCCGAGGCAGGAAGTCTCCTTCGCCCGGTATACCGTCAATGTCATCGTCAATAACAGTGAATGCAAGGGCGCGCCCGTGGTGATCGAAAGCAACCCCACGTACCTGAACCTGTTCGGGAGGACGGAATACAAGGTGCAGTACGGGATGGCCACTACGGACTTCACCATGATCAAGGCGGGCTCTCTGCACAAGGCGAACGGCGGATACCTCGTCATCAATGCCATGGACCTCCTCAAGAACATCTTCTCCTACGACGCACTGAAGCGGTCCATCAAGGACAGAACGATAAAAATGGAGGATGTGTGGGAGCAGTACCGCCTGGTGAGCACCTCGGGGCTGAAGCCGGAACCCATCTCCCTCGACGTGAAGGTCATCCTCCACGGAAATCCCTACCTGTACTACCTCCTTTACAACCTGGATGAGGAATACCGTGAGATCTTCAAGGTAAAGGCGGACTTCGACAACCGGATGGACAGGACGCCGGAGAACATGGAGAAATACGCCGCCTTTGTCGCCGCCTGTCAGAAGGAGGAACACCTCCTCCCGTTCGACCGCACCGGCGTATCGAAGATCGTGGAATACGGGTCCCGCCTTGCGGACCACCAGCAGAAGCTCTCCACCAAGTTCAGCTATGTGGCGGACCTGGTGCGTGAATCCCACTACTGGGCGCAGAAGGAAGGGAGCCCGGTGGTGAAGGCGGAGCATGTGGTGCGCGCCATCGACGAGAGGGTACTCCGGGTGAACAGGATCGAAGAGCGCCTGAGAGAGGCGACCATCGAGGACACTCTGATCGTGAATACATCGGGTGCCAAGGTGGGCCAGGTGAACGGCCTCGCGGTCCTCTCCATGGGCGATTACAGCTTCGGCAAACCGTCGCGCATTACGGCGCGGACCTTTACCGGCAGGGCGGGGGTGGTGAATATCGAGCGTGAAACGAAGATGAGCGGCAAGATCCACGAAAAGGCGATCATGATCATCACCAGCTACCTCGGCGGCAAGTACGCAACGCAGCGCCCCATCAGCCTGTCCGCCTCCATCACCTTCGAACAGCTCTACGACATGGTCGAGGGGGACAGCGCCACCTGCGCGGAGCTGTACGCGCTCCTGAGCAGCATCGCGGGAGTCCCCCTGAAGCAGAGCTTTGCCGTGACCGGCTCGATGGACCAGAATGGAGAGGTGCAGCCCATCGGCGGGGTGAACCAGAAAATAGAGGGCTTCTTCGACCTGTGCAAGGAGAGGGGGCTCAACGGCGAGCACGGAGTCATTATCCCGAAGAGGAATGTCAAGCACCTCATGCTCAGGGAAGAGGTGGTGAACGCGGTGAAGGAGGGGAGATTCCTCATTTACCCCATCGAGAGGATGGAGGAGGGCCTGGAAGTCCTCACCGGGATGCCTGCCGGAACCCCGCAGGAAGACGGATCGTATCCCGAGGGGACCATCAACCGCCTTGTCATGAAAAGGTTCGAAGAGATTTCCGCCGCGCTCGAGAAGAAGAAGGAGCAGGTGCTGGAGTCAGCCCTGGCCGGCGCTTCCCGGAAGGAGGAAAACGGGGCGGGGGGCAATGAGATGATCCGGTATCTCCTGCGGAGGGTGGAAGAGCTGACCGCCGCTCTCGAAAGCCGGAAAGGGGAGGAAGCATAGCCTGCAGCCGGTATGCTGCATCCGGCAGGGGAAGGCGGCCTGACGCACGGGAACGGATGAAAAAAGTGAAGTGGCTTCTGGAAACCGTACTGGTCATCGTGCTCTCTTTTCCCTTTGCGGTGCTCCCGCGCAGGACTGCGGTAAAGGCCGGGGAATTCCTCGGCCTTTTGCTTTTCTCGGTCTGGGGCGGCAGGAGAAGAATCGCTCTCGACAACATAGGGCGGGTGCTGCCCCTCCTGGACGGAAACAGGACGGCGGAATGCCTCACCCGGGACACCTTCCGGAACCTCGGCAGGTCCGCCGTGGAGATCATGCGGATCTATTACGGCCGGGAGGGTGGAATCATCGATGCGATCGAAATCAGGGGGGCCGGGCACTACCATACGGCCCGGAAGAAGGGGAAAGGGGTGCTGTGCATCACCGGGCATTGCGGGAACTGGGAGCTGCTGGCGCTCGCTTTCGGCAGGAGTATGGGGGCGTTCTGTGGGGTGGCGCGGGCTCAGAACAACCCCTACCTGAACGGGGTGATCGAGAGGGCGCGGGCGTCCTTCGGCAACACGATGCTCTACAAGAAAGGGGCGCTGAAGGGCATCCTTTCCCGGCTCAACAAGGGAGAAACGGTGGGCATTCTCATGGACCAGGCGGTGGTGAAGGAGGAAGGGGTCGTGGTCGATTTCCTCGGCAGGGGGGCATGGACGATGAAGACACCCGCCCTTATCGCACGGAAGACGGGCGCCGCAGTACTCCCCGTCTTTATACACCGGGAAGGGGGCGGCCATGTGATCACCATCTTCCCCGAAGTAGCCCTGAGCAGGAAGACGGACACGGAGAAAGCGGTCCATGAAGATACGGAGTCTTTTTCCCGGTATGTCGAGGACTACGTCAGGCGGCACCCCGATGAGTGGTTGTGGATACACAGGAGGTGGAAGAGAGTCCCGCAATGAAGAGCAAGGAACTGGTGGCCATGCTGCAGGATTTCTACCTGCTCTCTTTCCGGGGGCTCACGGGCATCTTCCGGAGGCCCTTTTACCTTAAGGACACGATTGAACAGATGGATTATGCGGGAGCCGGGTCCTTCCTGATCATCCTCCTCGTCTCTCTTTTCATCGGCATGGCTCTGTCCCTCCAACTCTCCGCCGAGCTGTCGCGGCTGGGCCTCAAGATGTATACGGGAAAAGTGGTGGGCATCTCCATCATCAGGGAAATAGGGCCGGTGACCGCGGCCCTCGTGTTTGCGGGGAGGGTGGGGGCCGGGATGGCTTCGGAGCTGGGCTCCATGGTACTCGGGCACCAGGTGGACTCCCTCCGGGTGTTCGGCGTGGACCCGGTGAAAAAGCTGGTTACTCCCCGTCTGCTCAGCTCCCTCCTCATGCTTCCCGCACTGACCATTATCGGGGATGCGGTGTCCCTGCTGGGCGCTTATTATATCGCGGTATACGTAAGCCATCAAAGCGGCTCCGTGTACTGGACTTCCATCCGTGACGTCCTCATCTATGAAAATGTGGTAGCGGGCTCCGTCAAGCCCTTCATCTTCGGGTACCTCATTGCGAGTGTCAGCTGCTTCATGGGGCTCACCACCCGGGGAGGCTCGGTGGGGCTGCGGCAGACCACCACCCGGGCAGTGGTCTTCTCCATCATTTCGATCATCATCTCCGACTTTGTCCTGACCCGGATCCTCCTGTACCTTCTGGGGTTCTCGGTATGATCCTCTTCGACCGGGTATCCTTTTCCTATGGCCTCTGCCCCATCCTCGACGGGCTGAGCTTCTCCATCGGCGCGCAGGAGAGGGTGGCGGTCCTGGGCGGGAGCGGTGAGGGGAAGACCACCATTCTGAAACTGATCATGGGTCTTATCAAGCCCGATTCCGGAGCCATCCTCGTGGACGGTGAGGATATTACCATAAAATGCGAAGCCCACCTGAGGGAAGTCAGGATGAAATTCAGCCTGGTCTTCCAGGAAGGTGCCCTTTTCGACTCTTTGAGCGTGAAGGAGAACGTCGCGTTCTGCCTCCGGGAATATACGAAGATGAGTGAGGAAGAGATCGACGGAAGGGTGCGGGAGCTTCTCCGGGTGGTGGGGATGGAGCATGCCCTGGAGCGCATGCCCGATGAGCTGAGCGGCGGCATGCACCGGCGGGTTGCCATCGCACGCTCTCTCGCCGCCTATGACCCGCTCATGTTCCTCTACGATGAGCCCACGTCCGGCCTCGATCCCATCAGTGCGGACATGATCTGCCGCCTTATCCTCGAGCTGGCAGGCGGGAGGAGGGGACTCATCATGGTCACCCACAAGGTGTCCGATGCGCTGAAGGTGGCCGACAGGTTCATGTTCCTGAAGGCGGGGCGTGTCCTCTTCGATGGGGACAGGGAGCGGTTGGTCCGCAGCACCCTGCCCGAAATAAGGATGTTTATGAGAGAGCTGGAGTGCCTGTCCCCGGCGGAATGAGAGAGGATTCACGGGAGTATTTCCCTCCCCCTGGAGGTGGCGGAGGGTGAGGGAGAGGGTGAAAGAGAGGAGAAGACAATGTTTGAAGTGAAGAAGCAGCTCCTGTGGTCGAAGCTCAAGGTGGGGGTCGTCATTACCATCGCTGTCCTGCTCCTGCTCCTTACGGTTTTTTTCGCCGGGGGAATCGAGAGCTTTTTTTCGCCGAAGGTGAAGGTATATGCGGAAATAAAGGACGTACGGGGGCTGCGCAAGGGTTCTCCCGTCTGGATTTCCGGCATCGAGGTGGGCGTGGTGAGCGACCTCTCTCTCCATCCTGAATACGGAACCCTGGTCACGATGTCCATCGACAGGAATGCACTGCGCTACATCAGGAAGGATACGAGCGCCGGCGTCATGACCATGGGACTCCTCGGCGACAAATACATCGAGTTGAGCAACGGCTCCCTCAAGAGCGAACCACTCAAGCCCGGCGCTCTTCTGAAAGGCAGGGCACAGATGGAGATCAAGGATATCGTGGACGCCAGCGCCGGGTCCCTGGAAAAAGTTACTCTGTTCGTGGACCAGGTAGGCAGGCTTCTCGACAAGATCGACAAGGGGGAGGGAGTGGTGGCGAAGCTGCTGAATGATCCCTCGGTGTACGTCAGCCTCAAGGAGAGCGCCGATACCTTGTCGGCCCTGCTGAAGAATGTAAAAGGCTCCCAGGGTACCCTGAAAATGCTCATGGAGGACCCCTCTCTTTATCACAAAATGTTGGCGGCTACCTCGTCGGTAGAGGAGTTCAGTGCGAAGCTGAATGCGGGGAACGGGACTCTCAGGATGCTTGCCGACGACCCCTCCCTCTATGAGAACCTCAGCCGGGCATCGCAGCAGCTTTCGTCGGTCATGTCCGAACTGGAATCGGGCAAGGGTACGGTGGGAGCCCTCCTCAAGGATAAGGAGCTGGCTGATGAGCTGAGGGAGGCTATCGGAGGCTTGCAGGAGACGGTGGGAGAGCTGAAAGAGCTGACCCGTGATGTCAAGGCGAACCCCAGAAAATATTTCAAATTCAGCATCTTCTAACACGCTGTTCCTCTTGAGCGTGCGATTTTACTGCTTTCCTGGCTAACCCCTCCCAACCTCCCCTTAGCCTAAGGGGAGGGGCTGATTCTCCGGAGGGTCCTTTCTTCCCGAAGGGGAGGGTCTGTATTCCCCCTCTTAGCCTAAGAGGGGGGAGGGGTAGTTAGCCGCAATCGTATCACCGACTCTGTGCCAGGTCCGGCCGCGGCCCTTTTCCTACCTTTTGCAGAGTATCTGCCTGATGGTGTCGAAGCAGCTTCCGGACGGGATGACGATCCATTGGCTGGTGAGGGTCTCGTCCCGGTGGATTATGTCTCCTGACCGATCATAGGCGCTGATGGTCAGGGTCCTGAGCTTTCCGCCGGAGCAGGCGATTTCACAGAATACCTTTGTATAATGATACTTCCTGAAACTCTTTCCGAAGAGAACGAGATTCCTTATGCGTTCAAACTCAGCGCTGTCGTCTTCCTCAACCAGCTTGAACCAGGCGAGTGCCGTATTCCCCGTGCGGTAATGGAGCGTGTTGGCGTCGATGTAATAATTGGTGCCCGTAGTACTCTGGACGAGGGGAAGCCATCTCTCACCGGCAGCGCCGGCGCTCCCGACTCGGGCGAGCAGGAGCAGGGCGAGGATCATGAAGACGGGCAGCCGCTTCATCCCGAGCGAAAAGAGGCTCTTCTGTTCTCCGGTTCCGAACATGCCTGGTAGTATAGCTGAGGGGAAAACTTTTTCTCCAGAGGGCATGTATGACAAACCCTGCAGGGTACAAACCTAATAAAAACAACTAAGAACCCCTCCACCGCCCCTTCCCTATCCTCTTTCCCTCTGTAGTGTCCTGTAGGAAATATCGTACAAGGAAGGTAGGCTTTTCAACAGAATCCTGAATGAATAGCTAAGGAAAACAAACAGTTTCATAAACATCTCTCTTCTGGCATGTGCCTTGCTCTTTCCTGTCCGGTTTGCCGACGCAAAACAACTGGAAAGAGTAAAAAAGGAGAGATGTATGAAGAAAAGTTTGTTCAGTTTCATGGTTGTCCTCAGCCTGCTGTTGCCGCTTGCGGCCACGGAGTCTTTCGCAGCGTACGATTTGGGGACAAAGGACATGGTGACCGGAGCGGGAGTCGCGACAGTATCGAAACCGGCGCGCTCAAAAACGGTGAATGTGACCGCCCCGGGAACCCTGAATCAGTCTGACACGGAATATGTGCTGCAGAACGATATTGTGGCCAATGGGACAGCCTTTACCATTCAGGGCTCCAATATCACCCTGAACCTCAACGGCCACAAGATAACCTATTGCAACAGCAACTCCTCTACCGCATACGGCGTGTTCGTGGACGGGTCCGCACGGAGCAATGTCGTTGTGGTGAACGGAAAGATTGTCCAGGGCAACGGAAGCTGCAGCGGGCAGTCCGGGGTAGGAAAGAACTGCAATCCGATCTACGCGTATGAGACATACGGAATGGAGATCGGGGGAGTCGATATTTCCTATCGCGCGGCGGACACCCATGGTATCTATCTCCAGTGGGGAAAGGACGCAAACGTCCATCATAACAGCGTCAAGGACCTCGGCACCGCGGTGAGCGACAGGCATCAGGGAATCGATGCGGTCCGGGCGGGGAGTGTCACAAACGCCACAATGCACCACAACATCGTGACAACGAGGCAGGTGGGCATCCGTGTCGGGACCGACGGTGAACTCTACAACAACGAAGTCACCATCAACAGCCAGGTCACCAATTCCGTGGGTATTTCGCTGCAGACCGGCTCCGCTCACCATAACAAGGTGTACGGGTACGGCGTTCATCCCATCGCCTTCTGGCCCGACCACGATGCAAAGGTCTATTCCAACTACGCCGAGGTGCAGAACACCATAAGCGGCGCCGAGTATGGCGACACGGGCTCCGCCTGCCTGAGGATGACCTGGGGTACCGGCAACAACTCGGAGATCATGTACAACACCTTCATCGTCAATGCCTCGGCAAACTACAACAACACCGGTATCGACAGCTGGGGCAGGGCTCTCTTCGTGGGGCTCCCTGAAGCCTCCCAGAGCGCCGATATCCACGACAACGTGATCATCGCCACCAACAACGATGGGAAGGGCAAAGCCGCTGCCATCGCCATCGTAACGAACAATCTCTCCCCCAACCTGAAGTTCAGGAACAACCGGGTGGAGAGCAACTGGGCCAATGTCCTTCTGGCCGACGACTATGGGGCAGCCGACGGATACGCGCAGTTCATCGACAACACCTTTGTAAAGAGGGACAACCACTCCTCGTATAAGACAGTGAAGAGTCAGTACTCCTCGCGTCCGAGCACCGGAGTCTTCACCGGCAACACCATGGAGAACGGAGCCTCTTTTGAGAACATCGATATGGAATTTACCGGGACCGGCAAGAAGGACATCCTTGTGTACTGGCATCTCGGGGTGGCGGTGAAGAACAGCGCGGGTGCGGTGCTGAGCGGAGCCACGGTTTCGGTGAAGGACAGCAAGGGCAAGGTGGTCTACAGCGGACAGACGGGCAGCAGCGGAAGCATCAGCACCGATGTACTGCAGTTTGAGGCAAGCAACCTGTCGGGCAGCACGGTGGTGAGCAGGGAAGTGAAGACCGTCAATACTCCCCATACCATCACGGTGAGCAAGGACGGACTGACCGCGACAAAGACCGTCACCGTCAATGCCAATATGACCGTCGATATGACACTGGGTGGGGCGACACCCGATCCTACCCCTACTCCCACTCCCACGCCTACTCCGACTCCTGGAGCGACCTTTACGGATGTCCCTTCCACCTACTGGGCGGCTGATAACATCAAGGCCATCTATGAAAAGGGGTACACACTGGGCTGCGGCAACGGAAACTACTGCCCTGACACCTATGTGACCCGCGGTCAGATCAGCGCCTTCGTCGACAGGGCGAAGTACGGGGAGAGCTTCACTTATACCACGACCCCCTATTACACTGATGTCCCCGCCGACAACGGCTACTTCAAGTATGTCCAGAAGTTCCGGGATGACCGGATCACCTGGGCGGAAGGAGTCTACGGGGTGAACGACATCGTTTCCAAGGGAGTCATGGCGATCTTCCTCGTCAGGGCGA
>JADLDZ010000252.1 GCA_020846375.1 Nitrospirales bacterium
GTCCCGTTGTCGGCTCGTCGAAAAAAACAATGGACGGCTCCGTGATGAGGGCCCGGGCAAGGGCGACCCGCCTCTTCATCCCGCCGCTGATCTCGGAGGGGTATTTCTCTTCGATCCCCCGCAGTCCCACATCTTCGAGGGCACGGATTCCCCTCTCCCTGATTTCCCCGCTGTCGAGGCGGGTCTTCTCCCGCAGGGGGAAGACCACGTTGTCATAGATGGTCATGGAATCGAACAGCGCGCTCCCCTGGAAGACGACGCCGAACTTCTCCCGGATCCTGTCCAGCTTTTTTCCGCTGAGCTCGGTGATGTCCACTCCATCCACCAGCACGCGCCCGCTGTCGGGTTTCATCAGCCCCATGAGATGTTTCAGCAGGACGCTCTTTCCCCCGCCGCTTTCGCCGACAATCGCCATCAGCTCCCCGTTCGCAACGGACAGGGAGATCCCCTTCAGGACCTTCTGCTCCTTGAATGACTTTTCCAGTCCTACCACTTCGATCATTCCCGCATTCCCTCAGGTGATGAGCACCGAACCAAGGAAGTAGTCCCAGACGAGGATCAGGATGGACGACATCACCACCGCCCCCGTCGTGGATCGGCTCACTCCCTCCGCTCCATATCCCGTCTCATTGGTATGATACCCCTTATAACAGGAGACCCAGGAGACGATGATCCCGAAACTGAGGGATTTGTAAATGCCTATCCTGATATCCTGCATGTCCACGAAGCTCTCCATCTGCGAGAAATAGGTCCCCCCGCTCAGGCCCAGGAGCTTCACCCCCACCAGGTATCCGCCATAGATGCCGATCACATTGAAAATCGCTCCCAGCAGGGGAAAGACAATGAGGGCGGCGACGATGTTGGGCACCACCAGGTAGCGCACCGGGTTGAGGGCCATGGAGACGAGGGCGTCGATCTGCTCCGAGATCCGCATGATGCCTATTTCCGCGGTGAGAGCGGAGCCGGCCCTCCCCGTCACCATCAGAGCGGAAAGCACGGGACCCAACTCCCGGATCAGGGTAAGGGCGATGGCCGGGCCCAGCAGGGCCTCGGACCCGAACTTGCTGAGGGTGTAAAAGAGCTGTATGGCGAGGACCATGCCAGTAAACGCCCCCGTGAGAAGAATAATCGTAAGGGATTTCGCGCCGAAAAACCGTATCTGGCGCAGGAGCAGCCGGAACTTGAAGGGCGGCACAAAAACGAGGGTCAGCGCATTCCCCAGGAAGAGGATCATCCGCCCCATCGTCCGCAGGGTCGTCAGGGCCCACGCGCCCAAGATTCTCAAGAGTTTTTCCATCATTTCTTCGATTGCACACGAAGTTTTCAAGGCTTTTTTTCGTTTTCTAAATCATAGGGGGAAACCCCTGTAATGTCAACGCGGTGCGGTCTGCAGGGAACCGGGTGATACAATGTACACTTCTCGCCTGCATGATGTCAATGATTTTGCGCAGGCAGACGGGGAAAGAAAGCGGGAAAGCGATTCCGGGGGACGGTCCGGTCCGGTCCGTACTTCCCTTACAGCACGGAAGTGTCGCTCAACTCGACGAGACCCTTCTTCACGATCTTGTCGACGTCGGGAAGGACGGACCGGATCTTCTCTTCGGAATCCACCACCTCGATCTTGATGGGCAGCGTCGTCGAAAGATCAAGAATTTTCGAGGTATGGAACACCCTGTCTCTCCCGTAACCGGCAACACCGCGGAAAGCGCTGACCCCCGAGATCCCCTTCCGGTAGAAGAGGTCCATCAGCACCTCATAGACAGGCTTCCCTTCGTACTTATCAGTCTCATCGATATAAACGGTGAGTTTTTTCGCGGCTCTCTCTCTTTCCATCCCTTTCTCCTACAGTGCCCTGGATATGAATTCCCCTGTCTTCAGCGCGGCGAACCCCGCGACAACACTTAAAAAAACATTCAGGAACGCGAGCATCCATTCGCCATCCCTGACCATGGCTCCTGTCTCAAACTCGAAGGTGGAAAAGGTGGTATATGCTCCGAGAAACCCCACCACCAGGAAAAGCCTCCACTGCGGGTTGACCATGAACTTCTCGGTAAAAAGAGTCATCAGCAGCCCGATAAAAAAACTGCCGCTGACATTGATGAGAAAGGTACCCATGGGGAACATCCTTCCCCACCTCTGGCCGATCCAGGCGCCGAGGGCATAGCGTACGATCGCCCCCAGAAAACCGCCGGCTCCGATTATCAGGTAGTGGTACATGCGCCGTCGCCCCTCCTCCGCTCAGGAGGAAAAGGATCCCCCCTCTCCTCCCGCATCCGTCCCGCCGGCTGCCTCACAGGCATCTCACCGGCCATTATACTTTTTTACCTCGAACTTTGTCCGCTTCACCTCGCCGTGATCGTACCCGGAGTGAAGGGTGGAGAAGATCGAGTTATTCGTGAGCAGGGGATCGGTGCCATCGCCGATTTCGCCCTTTTTCACCAGTTCATCCCACAGGCGGGTACCCCGGATGGGAAAAATTCCGTGAGATGGATACTCACCCCCAGCGACCGGAGAAATCCGATATCCTCCTCCACTTCTTTCCATTCCTGGCCGGGCAAGCCGTACAGGAGACGCGCACTCAGTTCCCTCTTGCCAAACCCCTCTGCCTTCAGCAGCTGCACTGCCCTTTCGAAATCCCGGCAATTTATCTTGTTGCCGGTCGTCCGCCTGAAACCTGCCGGTCCCGCATCTCCGCGGAGTACACGCATCGGTGCAATCGATAAGGGAGATGTCCATATTGAAGCCGCTCAGGTACTCGGCGACCCTGAGAAGACCCAACGGCCTCGCCCAGAGATATAGGCAGCAAAACCGTATATCCAGTGATTGACGAGAAGTATTCTCAATCTCATGGCACTCTGCACCTCTCACGCAGGCGCTCCTTTGTGGCTAACTCCCCCTCACCCCCTCTTGTGTTTAAGAGGGGAATCTCCTCCCCTTACCCTAAGGGGAGGCCGGGAGGGGTTACTCAATGGGTGCCGAAACCCGCACTTTCAAGATTGCCGAACTACAGGCGCCCATTTGCTAGGTCCCTATTATTAAAGGTATAGTAGAATATAGGTAAGGAGCAACAGCGCAGACATCGAAGGTTCCCCTTGTATCTGCCTCCTCCTGTTAGTCATTAGCACGTTCATCGCGTTTATCGCCATGGGATACTACGAATTCACCATCATCGTCGCCGACGAGTCCAGGGATGCCCTTGTGGAGAGGATGTCCCAGGCAGGCTGTCTCGGGATTATCGAGACGGACAGCACGCTCACTGCCTATTTTTCGGACCTTCTCGGGATCGGTGGAATTCTCGACGACCTGAACTGCTCCCGGGGTGTACTCGAAGAGGCGGGGCTGCCTGCCGGGTTCACCTTTGAATACGTCTTCCTCTCTGAACGGGACTGGAACGAATCGTGGAAAAAGAAGTTCGAGCCCATTTTCGTCGGAGAGAA
>JADLDZ010000253.1 GCA_020846375.1 Nitrospirales bacterium
CGATCACCCTCGAAAGCGGCAAGCCCCTGCGGGATGCCCGGGGCGAGGTGGACCGGTCGGTCCTGACCTTCCGGGTCGCCGCGGAGGAGGCGAGCCGGATCGGGGGAGAGGTGATCCCCCTTGACAGGAACCCCTTCTCCGAGGGGAGGTGGGGCTTTACCCGGCGTTTCCCCGCCGGTCCGGTGATCGGCATCACTCCCTTCAACTTCCCGTTGAATCTCGTATCCCACAAGGTGGCCCCCGCCATCGCGTCCGGGAATCCGATCATCATCAAACCGGCCGCACAGACGCCCGCTGCCGCACTGCTCCTCGGTGAGATCGCGACCGGGGCGGGGCTGCCCGGGGGCGGAATCAGCGTCATTCCCTGCGAGGTGAAGGTTGCGGAAAAGTTCATCCTCGATGAGCGCATCAAGGTGCTGAGCTTCACCGGCAGCGCCCCGGTGGGGTGGATGTTGAAAGCGAAGGCACCCCAGAAGAAGGCGCTCCTGGAGCTGGGAGGCAATGCGGGCGTCCTCGTGGATGAGAGCGCCGACCTGGAGTACGCGGTGAAAAGATGCGTCAACGGGGCGTTCTCCTACGCCGGACAGGTCTGCATCTCGGTGCAGCGGATCTATATCCACGAGCGGGTATACGATGCCTTCGTCGACCGGTTCCTCTCCCTTACCAAGGCCCTCACGATAGGGGACCCGCTTGCGGAAAATACGGACATCGGACCCATGATCGACGAGAAAAACGCGGTACGGGCCGATACCTGGATAGGAGAGGCGCGGGAGAAGGGCGCGAAGGTGCTGACCGGAGGCAGGAGGGAGGGGAACTTCTACCTGCCCACGGTGCTTGCGGACGCCACCCCGGAAATGAAAGTCAGCTGCATGGAAGTATTCGCTCCCGTCGTGACCGTGGTGCGGGTCAGGGATTTCGAGGAGGGGCTCCATGCGATGAACAGCACGGTATACGGGCTCCAGGCGGGAGTGTTCACCCGGGACCTGAAGCATGCCTTCAGCGCCTTTGAGCGCATCGAGGCGGGCGGTGTCATCATCAATGACATCCCCACGTACCGCGTCGATCATATGCCGTACGGCGGGGTAAAGCAGTCGGGTTTCGGCAGGGAGGGAGTCAAGTACGCGATCGAGGAAATGACCGAACTGCGGCTTATGGTGCTGAACGGAAAGTTGTGATATAGTAAAGGGCGTATGGAAGAAACGGGAGTGGTGCGGGAAATCAAAGGTCCCCGGGCCCTCGTGGCCGTGCAGAGGCAGAATTCGTGCGAATCGTGTCCTGGAGGCTCGCTCTGCTCATCCCTGGGCGGCAACGAAGGGAGAATCGAGGCGCTGAACAACGCCCATGCCCGGGTGGGGGATACCGTCAGGGTGGTATTGAAGCCCTACACCTACCTGAAGGCGACTCTCCTCGTGTACGGCATTCCCTCGCTGCTGCTGATCGTCGGAGCGGTGATCGGCAAGGAGTATCTCGCTCCTCTCCTCGGCATGGACCCCGATGGCGCCTCCGCCGTGGGGGGATTCGGTCTCTTCGTCCTCTGCTTCCTGCTCATGAAGCTGTTTGTCCGTAGATTCGAGGCAAAGCAGGAATACATGCCGGTGATAGAGGAAATACTGAGTACGGAGCGATGAAGACACGACGCCCCGGATCCGTTGTTTTTCAGGTCCGGAGTGCTTCCCGGAGTGCGGCTTTTGCATTTCGTATTCCACTACAAAGGGGGTACCTATGTCATATCTGGATGCAGGGCGTATCAGGAATGTAGCGATTGTCGCGCACAGCGGCGCCGGGAAGACTTCGCTCGCTGAAGCTCTCCTTTTCAACACGGGGGTGATCGACAGGATCGGGAGCACTGAGGCCGGCACCACCGCCATGGACTACGAGCCGGAGGAAATTGCGCGGAAGATCTCCGTCTCCTCCGCCATCGCCTTCTGTGACTGGAAGGAGACGCGGATCAACCTCATCGATACCCCCGGTTTCATCAATTTCATAGAGGACACGAGGGGCAGCCTCCGGGTCTCCGACGGCGCCGTCGTCATCGTCAGCGCCCTCTCGGGCGTGAAGGCGGAGACCGAGAAGATATGGAAGTTCGCGTGTGAATTCGAGGTCCCGAGGATCGTTTTCATCAACAAGCTGGACAAGGAATCCGCGAACTTCTCCCAGGCCCTGAGCGAGATCCGGAAATCCTTCGATACAGAGGCGATCCCGCTCCAGATACCGGTGGGTGAGGGGGGGAGCTTCAGAGGAGTGGTGGACCTGCTCGCCATGAAGGCTTCCCTCATGGAAAACGGGAAGCTGGTCGAGACGGATATCCCGGGAGACCTGCAGACGAGCGCCGACGAATACAGGAAGAAGCTGGTGGAAAAGATTGCGGAATCGGACGACTCCCTCCTGGAGAAGTACCTCGAAGGCGGGGAGATCACCACGGAGGAGGTCATGAAAGGCATCCGGGAGGCGTCGCTGACCCGGAGGTTCATTCCCGCGGTGTGCGGCTCCGCCACCCTGAATATCGGCGTGCGGCAGCTCCTCGATGCCATGCTCCTCTGCCTGCCCAGTCCGGTGGAGATGAGCAGGATCTCCCCGATCAGGGGCAGGAACCCGAAGGAGGGAAAAGAGGCGGAGAGAAAACCGGAGCCTGCCGCCCCCCTGACCGCCTATGTCTTCAAGACCATCGCGGACCCCTTCTCCGGCAAGCTTTCCATCTTCAGGGTGTATGCGGGTGTCCTGAAGGCGGACTCCACGGTGCTGAATGCGGTGACCGGGACAAAGGAGCGGATCGGCCAGGTCTTCCACCTTATCGGGAAGAAGCATGTCCCGGTGCAGGCGGTGGGGCCCGGCGACATCGCCGCGGTGGTAAAGCTGAAGGATACGAATGTGGGAGATACCCTGTGCGAGGAGCATCATCCCCTGGTTCTCGAAACGGTGAAGTTCGCATCTCCCATCATTTCCTACGCCATGGCTCCGAAGACCAAGGGAGACGAGGAGAAGGTCAGCACCGGCCTCCACAGGATCCTCGAAGAAGACCCCACCCTGAGCTTCTCGCGGGATGAGGAGTCGAAGGAGATGATCCTTTCCGGGATGGGGCAGGTCCACCTCGAGGTGTCGCTGGAGAAGCTGAAGAGGAAGTTCGGCGTGGAAGTGGTCATGAAGACGCCGAAGATACCGTACCGGGAGACCATCAAGGCGTCCGCCAGGACGCAGGGCAAGTACAAGAAGCAGTCGGGCGGGCGAGGCCAGTACGGCGACTGCTGGATCGAGATCGAGCCTCTCCCGCGAGGGGCGGGATACGAGTTCGTGGACAGGATCGTGGGGGGCGTCATTCCCCAGCAATACCGGCCCGCGGTGGAAAAGGGCGTTGCGGAAACGATGCACGAGGGAATCCTCGCGGGCTATCCCGTGGTGGACATGAAGGTCACCCTCCTCGACGGCTCCTACCACTCGGTGGACTCCTCTGAAATGGCCTTCAAGATCGCGGGGTCCATGGCACTGAAAAAGGCCTTCATGGACGCGAAGCCCATCCTGCTCGAGCCCATCATGAAGGTGGAGGTGACCGTCCCCGAAGACGTGCTCGGCACGGTGATCGGAGACCTCAACTCCCGGCGCGGCAAGGTGCAGGGCGTCGATCCCCAGGCAGGGGGGAACCAGAAAATACTCGCCCTTGTCCCCATGGCGGAGATGCTCACCTATGCGAACCAGCTCCAGGGGATCACTTCGGGGCGGGGGCTGTATTCCATGGAGTCCTCCCATTATGAAGAGGTTCCGGGGCATGTCGCACAGAAGCTGGCGGCGGAAAGACAGAAGCTGAAAGAAGAGGCGGCGCAGCATTAGGGGTGCCTGGGGGTACGGGCGCCGTTTACCGGTACACCCCAGGGCAGGGCATCCTGCGGGCGGGCTTACTCCCCCGTACGGCCCCTGCCCCATTCCATTCAGACTCATACGACAGGAAAGCTATGAAGAAACCCTGGGCAGGAAGATTTACCGAAAAGACATCGCGGAGCGTGGAAAAGTACACCGAATCCATCTCCTTTGACAGGAGACTCTGGAAATACGATATCGAGGGGAGCATCGCCCATGCGAAGATGCTCGCGAAGCAGGGCATCATTGCCGGGGGTGATGCGGACAGGATCGTAAAGGGTCTCGAGGAGATCCATAAGGAGATCGAAGAGGGCAGGTTCCGGTTCAGCGAAGAGCTCGAGGACATCCACATGAACATCGAGGCCGCACTGATCGGGAAGGTCGGCGAGGCCGGGGGGAGGCTCCATACCGCACGTTCACGGAACGATCAGGTGGCACTGGACCTCAGGCTCTATCTCCGGGCGGCGGTGCGGGACATCGTCGGCCTTCTGAAAGAGCTCGAGGGCGTGCTGACGGATATGGCGGAGGAGCACCTCGGAGTGATCATGCCCGGGTATACCCACACCCAGCGGGCACAGCCGGTGCTCCTTTCCCATCACCTGATGGCGTATGCCCAGATGTTCGGCAGGGACAGGGCGCGGTTCGGGGATTCCCTCAAGCGCATCAATGTGCTGCCCCTGGGCTCCTGCGCC
>JADLDZ010000254.1 GCA_020846375.1 Nitrospirales bacterium
GCTTATTTCCTTCAATTTGTTCTCTACCATGAAATGCTCCACGCCGATATGGGAGTGGGAGAGAAAAACGGACGCCGGACAGTACACACGAAGGAGTTCAGGAGGAGGGAGCGCTTGTTTCGCGAATACGAGAGGGCGGAGGCATGGGAGAGGCAGTGCCTGTGAAAAATGCCCCCGCCGACGATAAAGCCGGAGGGGGCGTGAGAGCTCTCTTCCTTCTTTCGGATGCCGCAGACCGGGGATTACCGGCCGAATGCCATGGGGCGTATTCTACTGGACAGCATCTTTGAAGGCTTTGCCCGCAGTGAATTTCGGCGCCTTCGAGGCCTTGATCTTGATGGCCTCTCCGGTCCTCGGGTTGCGTCCCTTTCTTGCTTTCCTCTTGGAAATGGAGAAGGTTCCGAATCCGACCAGTGTCACCTTGTTGCCCTTCTTCAGCGTCTTCTTCACCCCGTCGATGAGAGACTCGATCGCCTTCCCTGCCGCTGCTTTGGAAATGCTTGCTTCCTTGGACATCTTGTCGATCAGTTCTGTCTTCGTCATGCAGTTCCTCCTTTTTTAGTTGTATAGTATACCCATAACCGCTCCAACTATCAATAGAAATCAACCGAATGTGATACAATAAGAACCAACGGAAAAGAGCGCTGCACATTCCATGCTATTGGGGACCGGAAGAGGGGGAAATCCCCCTGCGGTCAGGTCAGGAGGCGTATGCTGTATCTCGGAGTCCTTGCATCGGGCCGCGGTTCGAACTTTCAGGCGATCGTGGATGCGATAGGAGCGGGGAGCCTTGCCGCTGCGGTGAAGCTCCTTATCGTCGATGTCCCCGGCGCTTTTGCCGTCGAACGTGCACGGAAGCATTCTATTGAATTCCTGTACCTCGACCCGAAAGAGTCTCCCTCGAAAGACGCGTATTTCGCGCGGATTGCCGAGGAATTCGCGGGCCGCGGGGTGGAACTGGTTATCCTCGCCGGGTTCATGCGCATCGTGAGAAAGCCCCTGATCGATGCTTTCCCCAACAGGATCATGAATATCCATCCGGCGCTCCTGCCCTCTTTTCCGGGTCTCCACGGGCAGAAGCAGGCGGCGGAGTATGGGGTGCGGATCAGCGGGTGCACCGTCCATTTTGTGGACGAAGGCATGGATACCGGGCCTGTCATCATCCAGGCGGCGGTGCCTGTTTCTCCTGATGATACGGATGATACCCTTTCCGCCCGGATTCTGAAACAGGAGCACCGGATATTCCCGGAAGCCATACGGCTGTATGCGGAGGGGAGACTGAAGGTAGAGGGGAGGGTCGTCAGAATTGCAGGATATGAAGCCGGGGAAGACGCCGTCCTCATCAATCCACCGCTCCCGTAAAGGAGGAGCAGGCGCAGCATGAGAATATCCGGCGGAAGCGCAAAAGGAAGGAAGATCGGCTTCAGGAAGGCCTTCCTCCGAAAGGGAGAGGACGCTGCATTGCGCCCCACTTCCGCCAAAGTGCGGGAGGCGCTCTTCAATATACTCGCGGCCAGGATTGGCGGCGCCGTGTTCCTCGACCTGTATGCCGGGACCGGGGCCGTGGGGATGGAGGCGCTGAGCAGGGGGGCGGAACAGGCACTTTTCGTTGAGAGCAGCTCTCTCAGGGTGAACCTCATAAAAGACCTGATCGAAAGGTTCGGCTTCGGGGGCAGGGCCTCCGTGGTGAAGGAGGATGCCACCCTCTTTCTGAAAAGGTCGGAAGACCGCTTTGATATAATCTTTGTAGACCCTCCCTATGAATCAGGGGAGCTGGAGACGGCACTTCCCCTTATTGCCGGAAGGGAGCTTCTGCAGGAGGGAGGTGCTATCGTTGTCGAGCATCCTTCCCGGAGAGTCCCCCCCTCGGACGTCGGGATCCTGGAGCGTGTGAAGACGTACCGGTACGGGGATACCTCACTGAGCCTCTACCGGCGACTGCAGTCATGAGAACGGAGCATCCGCATGCCGGCGAGGAGCGGCCTCTGGCACGGCCCGCTGTCTGCGGAGCGAAAGGAGGGAGAGAATATGAAGCTGGCCATCTACCCGGGGACCTTCGACCCGGTGACCAACGGGCATCTGGATCTCGTCAAAAGAGGGCTGCGGATATTCGATGAGCTGATCATTGCGGTCGCCCTCAACCCCAGGAAGCAGCCGCTGTTCGGTATAGAGGAAAGGCTTGCGCTCATCAGGGAAGCGGTCAGGGGATTCGGCAGGTTGAGGATCGAATCTTTCGACGGCCTCCTGGTGGAATATGTGGCGGAGAGGGGCGGTGCCGCTATCATCAGGGGTCTGCGCGCCGTTTCCGATTTCGAATACGAGATGCAGATGGCGCTGATGAACAGGAGAATGGCGAACACTATCGAGACGGTCTTCATGATGCCGTCCGAAGAATACTCCTACCTCACCTCCACCATCGTCAAGGAGGTGGTCTCCTTCGGGGGATCGGTGAAGGGGCTCGTCCCGGAAAACGTGGAAGAGGCGCTGCAGAGGAGGCTGCTCTGCCGCAGGAAGACCTGAGGGCCTGCGCCTCCTTCCCGCTTACCTGATTTTCCCCAGCTTTTTCGCAAGGTCCGTTGTTTCCCCGAGGAGACTTTCCACTTCATCCAGCCCCTTGTCCCAGAACCCCTTGTCGCTGATATCGACCCCCAGCTTCAGAAAGATGTTCCGGGGAGAGTCGGAAAGCCCAGCGGAGAGGAAGTCCTTCACCTTCCCGATGAAGCGGGGGTCCCCCTTTACCGCGTTCTGGAGGGACTTTGAAATGAGCATGCCGCCGGCGTACGAATAGACATAGAAGAAGGCACGGATATGGCTCCAGTAGACCCACCAGTTTTCGGAGCCGGGGGACTGCTCCACCGCATCCCCCATATATGCAGCCATGTGGTTCCGGAAGAGGACGCCGATCTCTTCCCTCGATAGATATCCCTTCAGCCGGAAGTCATGGTGGAGTTCCTGTTCGAAGCGGTAGCATGCCACCTGCCTGAAGATGGTGGAGACATCGTCATTGATCTTCTTCACCATGAGGGACAGGCGCAGTTCGTCATCGGCCTTTCTGAGGATCTCCTGGAGCACGAAATCCTCCATGAAGGTGCTTGCCACTTCGGCGGTGGAAGTGGGGGTCCCGAAATTCAGGGCGTTCTGCTTCTTTTTGATCAGTTCGTTATTGATCCCGTGCCCCAGCTCATGTGCGAGGGTGAGGACGTCGTTCAGCGTATCGGTATGATTGAGGAGGATATAGGTCGGCTGCGCAATGAGGTGATGGGCGCAGAAGGCGCCGCTCCCCTTGCCTTTGCGGGGATGCACATCGAACTGTCCGTTTTCGACGAAACCGGAGAGGATTTCGGAGAATTCGACGTCGAGCTGCCTGAAAACGCGGTTCACCAGCCTGAGGGATTCGGCGTAGGGATACTTTTTCCCGAGATCGCCGTATTCCACGTTCCTCTCGTGATACTTCAGCCGCTTTACCCCCAGGAGCCCGGCTTTGAGGGCGTAGAACCGCGCAGGGATGTCGAACCGGTTTGCTACTGCCCCGACGAGGGTATCCACCACCTCGCTGTCCACATCGTCGCTGATGTGCCGGGAGAGATCGGGACGGGGAATGGTACGCAGTTCATCGTCGGTCTTCTTGTAGGCAAGGACGGAATTGATCTCCGCCTCGGCTACGTCGGTATGCTTCAGGAGGATCTCGTTGAAGGCCTTTGCCGCGGAGCCCCGGACCTTTCTGTCCCTGCTGTTCATGAGGCTCAAAAGCTCGGAAAAGTTCCGGAGCCCTTTCTTGCCGTTCTCCTGGAGGACGGTCCTTTCCTCCTTCGCCAGGAAGCCCGACGTCATCCGGACCCAGTAGGAATAGGAGGTTGCCGCCTTGAGGTTCAGGATTCTCTCTTCCTCCTCGGTGAGCAGATACTTTGCCTCGGCAAAGATGCGATCGAGGAAATGCCGGTAGTCCTTCAGTTCACGGGCATCGAGGAATCTCTTCTGTCTTCCGGGAGGGATCTTCCCCAGGCGCAGGTGAAAAAACTGGATGTCGTTTTGGATCCTCCTTCCGAAATCCTCTATTTTGTTCAATCTTGCCTTTAGGACGGGATTGTTCTCGTCCTGCTGGGAGCGGAGCCAGAAGTAGTATCCCTCATCCCCGTCGGTCCCGGAGCGGTGCAGCCATTCCTCATACGCATCGAGGGCTTTCCGGAGCACCAGGGGATCTTCGAGGTA